>JADLHG010000042.1:300000-551398 GCA_020848905.1 Deltaproteobacteria bacterium | reverse complement strand
GCGACAACGTGAATCTGGTCGTCAACCTCATCACCCCGATCGCCGCCGAGAAGGGTCTTCACTTCGCCATCCGCGAAGGCGGCCGCACTGTCGGCGCCGGCGTGGTGACGGAGATCATCGAGTAGGACCATGACGACGCCGAAGATTCGCATTCGTCTGAAAGCCTACGATCATCGCTTGCTCGACCAGTCGGCGACCGAGATCGTGGACACCGCCCAGCGTACGGGGGCCAAGGTGGCCGGGCCCGTTCCGCTGCCGACGCGGATCAATAAGTTCACCGTTCTGCGGTCGCCGCACGTGGACAAGAAGTCGCGCGAGCAGTTCGAGATCCGGACTCACAAGCGGCTACTCGACATCCTCGAGCCGACGCAGCAAACGCTCGACGCGCTGATGAAGCTGGACCTGTCCGCTGGCGTGGACGTCGAGATCAAGACCTGAGGTGGCCCATGCCGTCGCTCGATGTTTTGAACCTTGAAGGGCAGCGCGTGGGACAGATCAGTCTGTCCGACGACATTTTCGGAGCCCCGGTCCGCGAGCACCTCCTCTGGGAGGCTGTGAAGGCACAGCTCGCTGCGCGGAGGTCGGGTACTGCGAGCACCAAGGTTCGCTCCGAGGTGCGGGGCAGCACGCGGAAGATCTATAAGCAGAAGGGCACGGGCCGCGCGCGGCACGGGTCCATCCGCGCGCCCATCTTCGTGGGTGGCGGGGTCGCGCTGGGGCCGAAGCCGAGGTCCTACGCGTACACGCTGCCGAAGAAGGTGCGCCGTGGAGCGTTGATCAGCGCGTTGTCGCTCCGCGCCGCCGAGAAGCGGCTCGTGGTGATGGAGGACCTCCGCCTGGGCGAGACGAAGACCAAGCGGATGGCCGGTGTGCTCGCGAAGCTGGGCGTGACTAGCGGGCTCATCATCGACGACAAGGGGAACGTCGAGCTCATTCGCTCGGTGCGCAACCTGGCGAAAGCGAAGTACCTTGCCCCCGAGGGGCTGAACGTATACGACCTGCTCCGCTATGAGACGTTGGTAGTCACGGCGCCGGTGGCGAAGCAGATCGAGGAGCGGTTGAGCCGATGACGCGACATCCGGCGCATATCATTTTGCGGCCGCTTCTCACGGAGAAGGGGACGCAGATGGGCGAGGAGGGGAATCGGGTCCTCTTCGAAGTAGCCGACGCGGCCAACAAGGTCGAGATCCGGAAGGCCGTGGAGAAGCTGTATAGCGTGCGGGTTGTGTCCGTACGCACCCAGGTGGTCCGGGGCAAGAACAAGCGGCTCGGGCGGCACGAAGGGCGCCGCCCCAACTGGAAGAAGGCGATTGTGCGACTGGCTGAAGGGTCGTCCATCGATTTCTTCGGGGCGCCCTAGTCGCGCGGAGAACAGGCCATGGGCATAAAACTCTACAAGCCAACGTCCGCAGGTCGGCGCGGCATGGGTGGCAACGACTTCGCCGAGCTCGACGGTGCGACCCGACCCGAGAGGGCGTTGACCACCGGGAAGTCGTCCTCGGGCGGTCGCAACTGCTACGGCCGCATCACGAGCCGTTTCCGCGGCGGTGGACACAAACGGCGATTCCGTACGATCGACTTCCGTCGCGAGAAGACCGGTATCCCCGGCACCGTGACGGCCGTCCAGTACGACCCGAATCGGTCAGCGCATATCGCCCTCGTGACCTATGCCGATGGCGAGAAGCGCTACATCGTGGCGCCGAGCAAGCTGGCGGTGGGCGACAAGGTGCTGTCGAGCCGTCGCGCGGACATCAAGGCGGGTAACTCGCTTCCGCTGCGGTTCATCCCGCAGGGTACGGTGATCCACAACATCGAGCTGAAGATCGGTGGCGGTGGGCAGCTGGCGCGGAGCGCAGGCACCGGAGCGCAGTTGCTGGCGAAGGAAGGGGATTGGGCTCAGGTCCGGCTCCCCTCCGGCGAGGTGCGGCGAATCCATTGCGACTGCCGGGCGACCATCGGGCAGGTGGGGAACCTGCACCACGGCAACATTCCGCTCGGGAAGGCGGGGCGGACGCGGTGGATGGGCAAGCGGCCGCACAACCGTGGTGTCGCGATGAACCCGGTGGATCATCCGATGGGCGGTGGCGAGGGTCGGTCGTCGGGTGGTCGGCACCCGTGCAGCCCGTGGGGCCAGAAGTCCAAGGGGCTGCGGACGCGCAACAACAAGCGCACGGATCGCATGATCGTGCGTCGTCGCGGGGAGAAGGGCTAAATGGCGCGCTCAGTTAAGAAGGGCCCGTTCGTCGACGATCACGTGATGAAGAAGGTGGTCGAGGCCCAAAAGACGAAGAGCAAGAAGGTGATCAAGACCTGGTCGCGGCGGTCGACGATCATCCCCGAGATGATCAGCCTCACCTTCACGGTGCACCAGGGCAAGAAGTTCGTCCCGGTGTTCGTGACCGAGAACATGGTCGGGCACAAGTTGGGTGAGTTCGCCCCCACGCGTCAGTTCAGCGCGCATTCGGGCGACCGCAAGACCGCCAAGGCCAAGGGAGCCAAGTAGCCATGCAATCCTCCGCGTCGTTGAGGTTCGGGCGTATCGGGCCACGAAAGGTGAGGATGGTGGCACGCCTGATTCGGGGCAAGCCCGTGGACCAGGCTATCAACATCCTCATGTTCACGAACCGCGGAGCGGCGGGCCTGCTCAAGAAGCTGCTCGTGTCGGCCATCGCGAACGCCGAGGACAAGAGCAAGGGTAACGTAGATACCGATCACCTGGTGGTCAAGGACGTGGCGGTGGACCAGGGGCCAACGACGAAGCGATGGTTGCCTCGGGCCCAGGGACGCGCGACGCGCATCAACAAGCGTTCGAGCCACGTGCGTATCGTGCTCGACGACTCGGCGGCATAGGGACATCCGATGGGTCAGAAAACACATCCGATCGGCTTTCGACTCGGCGTCATCCGCACCTGGACCTCGAAATGGTACGAGGAGCGGCAGTACGCGAAGTGGTTGCACGAGGACGTGCAGCTGAAGCGCTTCATCAAGAAGAAGCTTGCCAGCGCGAGCGTGGCGTCGATCGAGATCGAGCGGGCGGCGAACAAGGCGAAGATCACGATCCACACGGCGCGGCCGGGGATCGTGATCGGAAAGCGCGGCGCTGGCGTCGAGACGCTGAAGAAGGACGTGCAGCGGCTGACGGAGAACGAGGTCTTCCTGAACATCCAGGAAGTCCGGAAGGCCGAGATCAACGCGCAGTTGGTGGCCGAGTCGATCGCGACCCAGCTCGAGCGGCGCGTGGCTTTCCGCCGCGCGATGAAGAAGGCCGTGCAGACGGCGATGAAGTTTGGCGCCAAGGGGATCAAGGTCCATTGCGGTGGACGCCTTGGCGGGTCGGAGATGGCGCGTCGCGAGTGGTACCGCGAGGGTCGCGTGCCGCTTCACACGCTGCGCGCGGACGTGGACTACGGCTTTGCCGAGGCCAATACCACCTACGGGGTCATTGGCGTCAAGTGCTGGATCTACAAGGGTGAAGTCGTTACCGGCCGCTTCTAGCCGTCGGGAACGAGTCCTCTAGCGGGATGACGATAAGATGCTAGCGCCTAAGAAGGTCAAGTTCCGGAAGATGATGAAGGGCCGTATGACCGGCCGCACGAAGGGGGGCGACCATGTCTCCTTCGGCGACTTCGGCATCCAGGCCATGTCGTGCGGGTGGCTCACCTCTCGGCAGATCGAGGCGGCCCGTATCGCCATCACGCGGCACGTTAAGCGCGGAGGCAAGGTCTACATCCGCATCTTCCCGGACAAGCCGATATCGAAGAAGCCCGCCGAGACCCGCATGGGTAAAGGAAAGGGGAACCCGGAGGAGTGGGTGGCGGTGGTCCGCCCGGGCCGGGTCATGTACGAGCTCGAAGGGGTAACGGAGGCCGAGGCGCGTACGGCATTTCGGCTGGCGCACCACAAGCTGCCCATCAAGACCCGCTTCGTGGCGCGGGAGACGATCGCATGAAAATCGGCGAGATTCGTGAGCGCAGTGACGGAGAGCTCAAGAGCTTGGGCCGGCAACTGCTGGATGACCTGTATAAGCTGCGAGTCCAGAAGTCGACGAACCAGCTGGAAAACACCAGCAGCCTTCGGCTGGTTCGTCGGGACTTGGCGCGCGTGATGACGGTCGTGCGAGCTCGGGGCCTAGGCCTCGAGGCGTCCAAGAAGGATCAAGGCTAAACGATGAGCGAGCAGGCCAGGCAACAGCGGAGAGTGCTCCAGGGGCGCGTGCGGAGCAACAAGATGGACAAGACCGTGGTGGTCGAAGTGAGCCACCGTGTCTTGCATCCCACGTACAAGAAGTACGTCACGCGGCGCAAGCGCTACAAGGCCCATGACGAGCGGAACGAGTGCCAAGTGGGTGACGTGGTGCAGATCGTGAGCTCTCGTCCTCTGAGTCGGCAGAAGTGCTGGCGCGTACAGAAGTTGATGGAGCGACCGGCGTAGGTCGATCTTCGACTCATACGACCAGATAGACGGGTGCGACGATGATCCAGACGACGACCATTCTCGGTGTGGCCGACAACTCCGGGGCCAAGAAGCTGATGTGCATCAAGGTGCTTGGAGGCTCCAAGCGGAAGTACGCATCCGTTGGTGACATCATCGTGGTGTCGATCAAGGAGGCGATCCCGGGCGCGAAGGTGAAAAAGGGCGACGTGATGAAGGCCGTGGTGGTGCGGACCGTGAAGGAGATTCCGCGGCCGGACGGGTCCTACATTCGCTTCGACGAGAATTCCGCGGTGCTGTTGAACGCGCAGAAGGAGCCGGTGGGCAGCCGCATCTTCGGGCCTGTGGCGCGCGAACTCCGAGCGCGGAAGTTCATGAAGATCATTTCGCTCGCGCCGGAGGTGCTGTGATGTTGCGCATTCGCAAGGGTGACGAGGTCGTCGTGACGGCGGGCAAGGACGTCGGGAAGCGCGGCAAGGTGCTCCACGTCGATCCCGCAAAGGGCCGCGTGAAGGTGGAGAAAATCAACCTCATCAAGCGGCATGTCCGGCCGAGTCAGAAGCACCCCCAGGGCGGGATCGTGGAGAAGGAAGGGACGCTCCATATCTCGAACGTGCAAATCTGGGATTCGAAAGCGCAGAAGGGCACCCGGATAGGCATTCGCGTGCTGGATGGTGGCAAGAAGGTGAGAGTCTCCCGGAAGACCGGAGACATCCTCGACTAACGCGGCGTATGCAGCCGCCGCCTAGAGGAAGCTGATGAGCGAGCAGGAAAAGAAAGGCCAGGGACCTGCGGGTGGGGGAGACGCCGAAGGTGCGTCGGGCGACGAGAAGAAGCGCGCGGACCCCAAGGAACTGAAGGACGCCCGCAAGGAGAAGAAGGCGAAGGCGCAGGACGGCGGCGAGGCAACGGGGGCTGGGCCGGCGCCGGCGAAGGCCAAGGGCGAGAAGAAGGACAAGAAGGGCGACAAGGGCAAGAAGGCCGAGGCCGAGCCGTTCGTCAAGCGAGTGGCTCCCGCCCGCCTCCGCTCGCGCTACCAGAACGAAGTGGTGCCCGAGCTGGTCAAGGAGTTCGGCTACAAGAGCGCCATGGCGGTTCCACGGCTGGTGAAGATCACCATCAACGTGGGCCTCGGTGAGGCGATCCAGAACCCGAAGCTGCTCGATTCGGCCGTCGAGGAGCTGTCGGTCATCACGGGCCAGAAGCCCGTCGTGACGACGGCGAGGAAGTCGATTGCGGCCTTCAAGCTGCGCCAGGGCCAGAAGATCGGCTGCATGGTGACCCTGCGGCGGGACCGCATGTTCGAGTTCTTCGACCGCCTGGTGACGTTCGCTCTGCCGAGGACGCGTGACTTCAAGGGTGTGTCCGCCCGGTCGTTCGATGGGCGGGGGAACTACTCCCTCGGGATCAAGGAACAGATTATTTTCCCTGAGATCAATTACGACAAGATCGAGAAGATCATGGGGATGAACATCACCATCGTGACCACCGCGAAGACGGACGAGGAAAGTCGGGCGCTTCTGCGGCACCTGGGTATGCCTTTCCGTAAGTAGAGGAACGAACCGATGGCCAAGACGGTTGACATGATTCCGCGGAAGCTGCGCTACAAAGTGCGGCACCGCAATCGGTGTGGGCTCTGCGGTAGGCCGCGCGCCTATCTGCGGAAGTTCAACATGTGTCGTATCTGTTTCCGGAACCTCGCCCTGCGGGGGGAGATTCCCGGGGTTGTGAAGTCGAGCTGGTAGCGTAGGCGGGAGATCAGCGAGGAAGACCGCACCTGGGGCTGGCCGGATGAACCGCCGCCCCGCTGGCCGGTACGAGAGGCGGGCCAACAATGAGCATGACCGATCCTATTGCGGATATGCTGACGAGAATTCGAAACGGCATTACGTCGCGCAAGGCGCGCGTCCAGATGCCGGAATCTCGGCTGAAGACGCACATCGCCAAGATTCTGCAAGACGAAGGCTTCATCGAAGGCTACTCGAGCATCGAAGCGAAGCCGCAGTCTATCCTGCAGATCGACCTGAAGTGGACGCCGGACCATCGGCCGGCCATCGAGGGGCTTCGTCGGATCTCGCGGCCTGGGCAGCGATGCTACGTGGGCAAGGAGGCGATCCCGAAGGTGCGCGGCGGGCAGGGCATCGCCATCTTGACGACTTCCATCGGGGTCATGTCGGATCGCGACGCGCGGCGGAATGCGGTGGGCGGCGAGATCCTCTGCGAGGTGTGGTGATGTCGCGCGTCGGCAAGCGAACAATCCCCCTCCCGAAGGGCGTTTCCGTCGAGGTGGTGGATCGAGAGCTGAAGGTCAAGGGCCCCAAGGGCGAGCTCAAGCGTCCGTTGCCTCCCGGCGTCACGATCGCGAGTGAGGGCGGCGCCGCGAAGGTTTCGCCGCTGGGCGAGGCGAGGTCGAATCGCGCGCTGCACGGCCTCGCGAGGGCGTTGCTCAACAACATGGTGACGGGCGTCAGCAAGGGATTCTCGCGCGAGCTGGAGATCAACGGGGTTGGTTATCGCGCGGAGGCCAAGAAGGGCCTGCTCACGCTGGCCCTCGGGTATTCGCATCCGATCGAGGTCTTCTTGCCCCAAGGCGTCGAAGCCAAGGTGGACAAGAACAAGATCGAATTGACGGGTATCGACCGCGAGGTGCTCGGGCAGCTGGCCGCGGTGATCCGTGGACAGCGCCCGCCGGAGCCCTACAAGGGCAAGGGCATCAAGTACGTCGAGGAGACGATTCGACGCAAAGTGGGCAAGGCCGGAGCCGGCTAGGCCCGCGCGGGAGTCTGAGATGGCGACGACAAAGCTGGAAGCAAGGCTGCATCGCAAAGCGAGGATTCGAAGGAAGGTGCACGGCACGGCCGAGCGTCCACGCCTTACGGTCTTCCGCAGCGCGCGGCATATGTATGCGCAGGTGATCGACGACGAGGCGAATGCGGTGCTGGCGAGCGCTTCGACGGTCGGCAAGGCTTCGGCCGAGTCGGCGGCGGGACTCAAGAAGAAGGACCGCGCGAAGAAGGTGGGCCAGGCCGTCGCTGCCTTGTGCAAGGCAAAGGGAATCACCAAGGTGGTTTTCGACCGGAACGGCTTTCAGTACCACGGTCGAGTGATGGCGCTTGCCGACGCTGCTCGGGAAGCCGGGCTGCAGTTCTGACGGTCGAAGGAGACCCCCGTGGCAGTGAATTACGAAGAACTCGGCGAACTGATGGATCGGGTTGTGTACATCAACCGCGTCGCCAAGGTAGTGAAGGGCGGTCGGCGTTTCAGCTTCAGCGCGCTCGTGGTTGTCGGTAACGGCAACGGGTACGTCGGGGCGGGGCTGGGGAAGGCGAACGAGGTCCCCGAGGCCATTCGGAAGGGAACCGAGCACGCGAAGAAGAACATGTTCCGGGTGCCGCTGACCGGCGCGACGATCCCGCATGGGATCGTCGGTCACTTCGGCTCGGGAAAGGTGTTGCTGCGTCCGGCCAGCGCGGGTACCGGGGTCATCGCAGGGGGTGCCGTCCGGGCCCTCATGGATGTGGCCGGGGTGGCGGATATCCTGACCAAGTGCATCGGGAGCAATAACCCCCATAACGTGATTCACGCCACGGTGGACGCGCTGCAGCAGCTCCGGAGCCCCGAGGATACGGCGGCGCTTCGCGGCGTGGATGTGGCGCGGTTCAAGGACTAGTCATGGCGAAGAAACTGAAAGTCACGCAGGTGCGGTCGGGGATCAGCCGACCGGAGACGCAGCGTGTGGTGCTGAAGGG
Organism: Deltaproteobacteria bacterium; assembly: GCA_020848905.1. Lineage (NCBI taxonomy): Bacteria > Pseudomonadati > Myxococcota > Myxococcia > Deltaproteobacteria bacterium. The sequence continues at coordinate 543,218 of JADLHG010000042.1, read as the reverse complement.
GCTCGGGTTGGGCCGGCCAAACCACTCGCGCGTGCTCGAGGACAGCGCTGCCATTCGCGGAATGATTCGCAAGGTGCAGCACCTGGTGCGCGTCGAGGCCGTCGAGTAGCGCGAGCGGAGTCAAATACATGGGCACCACACTAGATCGCCTGTCGGGCCCCAAGGGCGCTCGGCAAAAGGCCAAGCGGGTCGGGCGCGGGCACGGCAGCGGGCTCGGCACCACGGCCGGCCGAGGCATGAAGGGGCAGCGCGCCCGTAGCGGCGTCAATCGCAGCGCCTGGTTCGAAGGCGGGCAGATGCCGATTCAGCGGCGGCTGCCGAAGCGCGGGTTCAAGAATCCGTTTCGGGCCGAGTACTTCCCGGTGAACGTGTCGCAGCTGGCTAAGGCCTTCGGGCCGGGAGATGCCGTAGACGCCGACGCGCTGAAGGCGCGCGGAATGATGCCGCGACGCGCGGAGCGACTCAAGGTGCTTGGCGACGGCGAGCTGGCGGTGAAGCTGGTCGTGCGGGCGCATGCGTTCTCGAAGGCGGCGCTGGAGAAGATCCAGGCGGCCGGCGGGAGCGCTGAGGTGGTGCCGGGCAAGGGCACTCCCACGACCGACGCGCAGGCCTGAGCGGGAGAGGGAGATGGCTACAGGATTTGGCGGTGTAACCAAGATCCCAGAGCTCCGTAAGCGCATCCTCTTCACGCTGATGATGCTTGCGGTGGTCCGGGTGATGGTGTTCGTCACCGTTCCAGGGGTCAATCGCACGGTGATGAAGCAGATCATGGCTGCTTCGTCCGGCTCCTTTCTCGGGCTCTTCAATATGTTCTCCGGCGGAGCCCTGGAGCAGCTGTCGATTATCGCTCTCGGGATCATGCCCTACATTTCGTCCTCTATCATTCTTCAGCTCCTGACCGTGGTCGTCCCCTCCCTTGAAAGGCTGAGCCGAGAGGGTGAGGCGGGAAGAAAGAAGATCAATCAGTACACCCGCTACGGGACGATCCTTCTCAGCTTCCTTCAGGGTTACTTCATCGCGGCCTGGCTCGAAGGGTCGAACGACAGCTACCGGACCTACGGCGAGGTGGTGCTCGATCCGGGTTGGTCGTTCCGCATGATGACCATCCTCACGCTGACGACCGGTACCGCGTTCGTGATGTGGCTCGGAGAGCAGATCACGGAGCGGGGAATCGGTAACGGGATATCGCTCATCATCTTTGCCGGTATCGTCGCCGACATGCCTGACGGGCTCGTCAAGCTCTGGCAGAAGGCGAAGATGGGGGAGCTCGGGGCGCTGAGCTTGGCGCTGATCGCCGCGATCGTGGTGCTAGTCGTGGGGGTGATCATCTTTTTCGAGCGGGCGCAACGGCGGATACCCGTGCAATACGCGAAGCGCGTGGTAGGCCGGAAGGTGATGGGTGGGCAATCGAGCCATCTTCCGTTGAAGCTGAACACGGCCGGCGTGATCCCGCCCATCTTCGCCTCTTCGATCCTGATGTTCCCGACGCAGCTCGCGCACTTCATCGACGCGCCGTGGATGCAGGCGTTGCGGGATGCGCTCCAGCCGGACGACTGGCGGTATCTCACGCTCTATGTCCTGCTTATCATCTTCTTCTGTTACTTCTACACGGCGGTTACGTTCAATCCGGTCGATGTGGCGGACAACCTGAAGAAGAACGGCGGCTTCATCCCGGGCATTCGACCGGGGAAGAAGACGGCCGAGTACATCGACAAGGTGCTGACCCGCATTACGTTCGGCGGAGCTCTCTACATCTCGGCCGTATGTGTTTTGCCGACGCTGCTGGTGGCGCACTTCAAGGTGCCGTTCTACTTCGGCGGAACGGGACTCCTGATCGTGGTCGGCGTGGCGCTGGATACGGTGCAGCAGATCGAGTCGCATCTGATTACCCGGCACTACGAGGGGTTCGCCGGGCCGAAGGGCCCGCGGATCCGCGGTCGGAGAACCCGCTAGTTTGCGATGTCGATTGTTTACAAGAGTCACGCCGAACTGCAGAAGATGTGGACTGCGAATCAGGTGGTCCGGGAGGTCTTGAGCGAACTGGCGGCGATGGTGAAGCCTGGAGTGACGACGGGCGAGCTCGGGGATCGGGCCGCTGCGCTAGTCCGGCAGCACCGAGTGGAGCCCGCGTTTCTGGGCTACGGTTCGCCGCCTTTCCCCGCTGTGGTGTGCGTGTCGGTGAACGACGAGGTGGTCCATGGGATCCCGAATCACAAGCGGGTGCTCGTGGAAGGTGACATCGTCAGTATCGATTTCGGCGTGGCGCGGGATGGCTATTTCGGCGACTCCGCACGGACGGTCCCCGTGGGTGAGATTTCGGCGGAGGCGAAGAAGCTCTTGAAGGTGACGGAGGAAGCGCTGGGACGTGCCATCGAGCAGTGCCGGCCGGGAAACCGGCTCCGGGACGTCAGCTCGGCGGTTCAAACCCACGTCGAGCTGAACGGGTTCTCGGTGGTGCGGGTCTTCGTGGGGCACGGGATCGGACGGAGGATGCACGAGGATCCGCCGGTCCCGAACTTCGTGGGACCCGGGAGAAATCCACGACTTAGGCCAGGAATGGTGCTGGCCATCGAGCCGATGGTGAACGTGGGAACGCACGAGGTCACGGTCGATGAAGACCGCTGGACAGCGCGAACGAAGGATGGCAAGCTCTCGGCCCATTTCGAGCATTCGGTGGCCATTACGGAAAACGGCCCCTGGGTGCTGAGTGGAGCGTCTGCCGAGACGGGTGTCGCACTGCATACGGCCTAGCGAAGCAAAGAGAAGGCAGCCATGAAAGTTCGAGCGTCGGTTAAGCGGATTTGTGACAAGTGCAAGATCATTCGTCGGCGCGGCGTGGTTCGGGTCATCTGCACCAACCCACGACATAAGCAGCGACAGGGCTAAGGTCCCGGCGGGGCCCGCGGGCGGCTCGGCGCCCGAGGAGCGGCTGCCGCGGCGCACTCGGGGCTGCACCCCGGGGACGATAGGAGCAAGGAACGATGGCACGTATCGCTGGTGTTGACCTTCCGCGCAATAAGCGCATTGACATTGCGCTGACATACATCTATGGCATCGGTCGCGCGCGAGCCGAGGAGATCCTGGATAAGGCGGACGTGGGCGGTGGAATCCGCACCGACGACATGTCCGAGGATCAGATCCGGCGCATCCGGCAAGTTCTCGATGCGGGATACAAGGTGGAGGGGGATCTGCGCCGCGAGGTGTCGATGAACATCAAGCGGCTCATGGATCTGAACTGCTACCGCGGCATTCGCCACAAGCGTGGCTTGCCGGTGCGGGGGCAGAGGACAAGCACCAACGCGAGGACGCGCAAGGGTCCCCGACGTGGTCTCATGGCCAAGAAGCGGCCAGCGGCAGGCGGTGCCGGTGGTGGCGCGGCTCCGGCCGGGAAGTAGCGGACGAGTGAAGACCCATGGCTAATCCGAGGAAGGGCACGAAGCGCAAGGTCAAGAAGAACGTCCAGAGCGGCATCGCTCATGTTACGTCGACGTTCAACAACACGGTGGTCACGATCACGGATGTCAGCGGGAACGTGCTGGCGTGGTCGAGCTCCGGCGTGTGCGGCTTCAAGGGGTCGCGCAAGAGCACGCCGTTTGCTGCGCAGCTCGCAGCGGAGGATGCCGCGCGCAAGGCGATGGAGCACGGCATGCGCAGCGTCTCCGTGTACGTGAAGGGGCCTGGAGGCGGACGAGAGTCGGCCTTGCGCGCCCTGCAGGCGGCGGGCTTCAAGATCACGTTGATTCGTGACGTGACGCCCATTCCCCACAACGGATGTCGTCCGCCGAAGCGCCGACGCGTGTGACCAGCGGCCAACGTTGAAAGTGGCCCCACGAGAATCAGGGAGGTAACGGGTGGCTCGCTATACCGGACCAGTATGTCGGCTCTGCCGGCGCGAAGATATGAAGCTCTTCCTCAAGGGAGAGCGCTGCTATACCGATAAATGCGCCTTCGAGCGTCGTGCGTATCCCCCCGGTCAGCACGGGCAGGGGCGAAAGAAACGCTCGAACTACGGCGAGCAGCTGCGCGAGAAGCAGAAGGTTCGGCGCATGTACAGCATGCTCGAGGGGCAGTTCCGCAGCTCCTATCACAAGGCGACGCGCATGAAGGGGGTGACGGGCGAGAACCTGCTCGCGCTCCTCGAGCGCAGGCTGGATAACGTCGTCTACCGGCTGGGACTTGCGTCCACGCGGACGGAGGCTCGGCAGCTGGTGCGGCATCGGCACTTCTTGGTGAACGGGCACTGCTGCAACATTCCTTCGGCGCTGGTGCGCCCGGGCGACGTGGTGCAGGTGCACGAGCGAAGTCGGCAGGTGGCGAAGATCGTGGAGGCGCTCGCGGCGGTGGATCGCCGGGGAGTGCCGAGCTGGTTGGAGCTCGACAAGGACGGCTTTCAGGGCAAGGTGGGAAGTATGCCGGTGCGTGAGGAGTTGACCATGCCCATCCGCGAACAACTGATCGTCGAGCTCTACTCCAAGTAGGGACGTCCACGACCGCCCGGCGCTCAGCACCCGGCGAGCCACGCGAGATCGGCTGACGGCGCAGGTCCGATGGTTCGTCCAGGTCCGCGCGGGCTTGGCGACAATGAGAGGGAGCAGCATGGAGACGATGAGCACCGTGAGTGGCATGCAGAATCCGGTGATTGCACGAAACTGGCGTGACCTGATCAAGCCTCGAGCGCTGGACAAGGAGACGGATACCCTAACGGCGACGTACGGGAAGTTTACCTGTGAGCCGCTCGAGCGGGGCTTTGGTATCACGATCGGCAACAGCCTGCGGCGCGTCCTGCTGTCGTCCCTGCAGGGAGCCGGCATCACGGCCGTCAAGCTCGATGGTGCGTTGCACGAGTTCACCACCTTGCCCGGCGTGGTCGAGGACGTGACGGACGTGATCCTGAACCTCAAAGAGGTTCTGCTCCGGATGACGGACGCCGGGCCGCACACGATCTACATCGATAAGCGCGGAGACGGACCGGTCACGGGGGCAGACATCCAGGCGCGGGACGGAATCTCCGTTCTGAACCCGGATCACGTGATCGCGACGCTTTCCGGGGATGCCCGTCTTCGGATGGAGCTCACCGTGCAGATGGGACGAGGCTACGTTCCGGCAGAGCGGAACAAGGCCGCCGGAATGCCGGTAGGGACGATCCCGATCGATGCGCTCTTCTCCCCGGTTCGAAAGGTCAACTACACGGTTACGCACGCGCGCGTCGGGCAGCAGACCGACTACGACAAGCTGACGCTCGAGGTGTGGACGGATGGCAGCGTGGCGCCAGAGAACGCGGTGGCGTTCGCGGCGAAGATCCTGAAGGACCAGCTCAGCATCTTCATCAACTTCGAGGAACTGCCGGAGCCTGAGGAAGAGAGCGAGAGCGACGAGCAGCTTCGCGTGCTGAACGACAACCTGAACCGGCCCGTCGAGGAGCTCGAGCTTTCGGTCCGTAGCGCGAACTGCCTGCAGAATGCGAACATCAAGCTGATCGGACAGCTCGTGCAGAAGTCCGAGGCCGAGATGCTGAAGACGAAGAACTTCGGCCGCAAGTCGCTGAAGGAGATCAAGGAAATCCTTGGCACCATGGGCTTGGGTCTCGGGATGAAGCTCGACAACTGGGTCGACCCTTCGAAGGTAGAGAAGGACCCCGATCAAGGAGGCAACGCTCAGTCCTAAACGGGAGGGCGTTGCTCCGGTCCATCGGCCGCTACGCCGAGGCCGCGTAGGAGGATGCTGTGAGACATAGGAAGGCACAAACGAAGCTGAATCGGAGCCCCTCGCACCGGCGGGCGACGTTCAGTAATCTGCTACTCGGTCTCGTGGAGCACGGGCGCGTTCAGACGACGGAGCGGAAGGCGCGGGAGCTTCGCAGCCTCGCCGAGCGCATGGTGACGCGGGCCACGCGGCTGGGGGACTTGCTCCTGAAGGATCCGAAGGCGATGGCCCCCGAGGACCGCGCGCGGCTGATCCACGCGATGCGCATGGTCGGTCGGCGGCTGCGGCAGCGGAGCGCGGTACTTCACCTTTTCAACGAGTGGGCCCCGCGGTACCTCGGCCGTCCCGGCGGGTATACCCGTGTCTTCAAGCTAGGGAATCGGCGTGGAGATGGCGCGCCGATGGCGCTTCTGGAGTTCGTTCCGGCCGAGATGCCGCAGCGCGAAGGCGCGGCGGTGGAGGAGGTCCGAGCGCCCGAGAAGAAGAAGGGGCTGCTCGGGAAGCTGCGTAGCCGCAAGGAGAAGGCGTAGCAGCCTCTCCGGCCTTCGGGTCCCTCGGGCCCCCTTGTCTTCCGCAACGCCTCGACCTACTATCCGCGGCAATACGACGTGATGTGCGCTGGACCTTCCTGTCTGTCTCCGAGGAGGACGTAGATGACGCATAAATCCAAGGCCCTGGGCCTCGGGCTCGGGATCCTGTTGGCGGTGGCTTCGGCGTGCCGAAGCAATGGCAGTTCTGGAACCGACGGTGGCGGCGTGGCCGGGGACGGTGGCGTCGGGGGCACGGACGCGACGGGTGGTGGAGGGGACGGGGGCGGCCCGGCCGTCGAGACCAACATCTTCGACATCACCTCGGGCAAGGTGAAGGAGGGGGCGAACGTCACCCTTCGGGACGTCATCGTGTCCGCCGTGGACGGGTACGGCCAGTACACGGGCGACGTCTTCGTCCAAGAGGCGAAGGGCGGAGCAGGAAGCGGGATCAAGCTCTACAAGGTGCAGCGCGCCGATGGGGGGCAGGTAAGCGACCTGAAGCCCGGGGACCACGTGAAGGTGGAGGGAGCCGTCAAGTACTTCGTGCCGAAGGGCGGCTTCAACGACAAGAAGCATCCCGCGAAGGCGCATGTGAAAGAACTCGAGAACGCTCGCGTGTCCCGGATCGGTCCGGGGACGCCCCCGGCGCCGGCGGAGGTAACGGTGAAGGATCTGACCGAGGATCCGAACGCCGATACCTGGGAGCACGTGCTCGTGCGGGTGAAGGACGTGGCGGTTACCAAGGAAGTGAACCCGCAGTACGGCGAGTTTCAGGTGTCCGGTGGGTTCGCCGTGGACGACGATCTGTTTCCCCATACGCCCAAGGTGGGGGACTGCGTGACGGTGACGGGTATTTCGGTCTATTTCTTTGCCTATCGGTTGAATCCGCGGGACGCGGGCGATATTGAGAAGGGGACGGCGTGCCCGACGGCAAAGGCGGTCAGCATCTCGGACGTGCAGGACGCGACGAGCGCGAACCACCCGGCAGACGGAACCCAGGTCATCGTGAACGGCGTGGTGTCGGCGGTAGACTCGACAGTGTCGGGCACGCCGCCGAACGCCAAGTACTATGGATTCTGGATCCAGGCGGAGAGCGGTGGGCCCAATAGCGGCATATACGTGTACTACGCGTGGAACGATAGCTCGTCGACCAAGCCGGTGGTGGGGGAGTCGGTCGAGGTGAAGGCGACCTACAAGGAGTACAAGGACGCCGGGAGCAAGGATACGGTGAGCGAGCTGACCGACGCGACGTTCACGAGCAAGGGCAAGGCGGCGACGGAGCCGAAACCCGAGACGGTGGCCGCCGCGGACGTGGCGAACGGCGGCTCCAAGGCCGAGCCCTACGAGGGCGTGCTGGTGAAGGTGGAGAACGTGGAGGTGGTGGACCAGACGAAGGACAGCAAGGGGAAGGTCCTCGGCGTGAAGCTGAAGGACTCCGGACTCCTCGTGGAGAACGACCTCTTCGACTTCATGGCACCCACGCCGCTCGCCGCGGGGGCGAAGCTCAAGTCCGTGAGCGGCGTGCTGCACTACTCTTTCGGCAACTTCAAGATACTGCCGCGAGTTTCGGGGGATGTGGTGCCGTAGGGGCCGTGCCGGTGGTGGGGCGTGGGTGTGCTCGGTGAGGAAGGGTAGACGAGCAGAGGGAGGACGGGGGAATGTCGGCGTGTCCAGCCTGTCGGAACGTGTTGCCTGTCGACGCCGCGTTTTGTGGCTTTTGCGGTTTTCGCCTACATGCGATCAGTCGCGAAGTGCAGCTCGAGTTGGCGTCTTCGCTCGGGGCCGGGGGGGAGACCGGACCGGAGGAGGTCTTCCCCCTCACGACGCTGAAGGGGGCCGGCGGAGGTGCCAAGCGGAACGGGGAGCCGGTCGCGGCCGATGCGCGGGGAGGAAATGGCGACGAGGCGGACTCGCGTCGCAGATCGCGACGCTTCCCCGCGCGCGTGGAAGTGAACTACGGCAGCGAGCATAACTTCTACACCGGGTTCATGGAGAACCTCAGTGGCGGGGGGCTGTTCGTGGCGACGCACCAGCCGGCGCGCCTCGACGAGATGGTCGAGGTGACGTTCACCGTGCCCGGACTGGAACAAGCCTGCACGGCAATCTGCCGGGTGCGCTGGCTTCGGGAGCACAATCCGCAGGCCCCCGACACCGTCGCCGGGATGGGGCTGGAGTTCCACGAGCTGGACCCGGAGGTGCGTGCCGCGGTCGAACTCTTCATCCGGCATCGGGAGCCTATCTTCTTCGACGACTGAGCTTCTGGAGGGGGGAACGGATGCCGACGGTCGACGGCGCGGGAGTGCCGAGCCTCGGATACGGATGGGTGCTGTTGCGGATGTTCGCCGCACTGGCGGTCGTGAGCGGTGTGGCCTACGTGGCGCTGCGCTACGGCTTGCGGCGCTTCGGAAGGAGCGCGTCCCCGGGTCGGCTTCTGCGCGTCGTGGAGCAATGTCCTCTCGGCCCAGGGCGCTCGGTCTGGGTCGTGGAAGCGGCGGGCCGCTACCTGGTGGTGGGCTCTGCGGACGGGGCGCTCAGCCTATTGACGGAGCTGGAGCCCTCCTCGGTGGAGGGGCGATTGGCCCCGCCCGTTACGCCACGACGAACCTTTGCGGAGTTCCTTGGGCGGCACCGGGAGCCGCCGGGGAGCGTGCCGTCGTGAGGTGGTGCATCCTGGCCGCAGCGTTCACTGCGGCGCCGTTGCAGGCCTTCGCACGCGAGAAGGGGGCGGTGACCGGTGGTGGGGAGCCGGTGTCGGTGGTGCTGCTGCTGGCGGCGCTTTCCTTGCTCCCGTTCGTCTTGGTCATGATGACGAGCTTCGTCAAGATCGCGGTGGTCCTCTCCCTGCTGCGCAACGCCATAGGCACGCCGCAGATCCCGCCGACGATCGTGCTGACGGGGTTGTCCGTCATCCTGAGCCTCTACGTCATGGCACCGACGGGGGCCAAGGTCTACGAGGCGGTCCGGGGCGTGGCTGGCGAGGAGGGAGGGAAGGGCGGCTTGCTCTCGGCCGGTTCTGCCTCGGTGCTCTTTCGTGCCGCCGACCGGGCCAAGGAGCCGCTGCGAGAGTTCCTGCTGCGGCACAGCGACGTGCGGGACCGGGGGATGTTTCTCGATCTTGCCCGACGTATGCGTCCGGCCGAGGAGCGCGCAGGAGTGCGAGATCGGGACCTGCTCGTGGTGGTACCCGCGTTCGTCGTCGGACAGCTCGCCTCCGCCTTCCAGATCGGGTTCCTCATCTTCTTGCCTTTTCTGGTGCTGGACATGGTGGTTGCGAACGTCCTCCTGGCGTTGGGCATGCACATGCTCTCGCCGACGACCGTGTCCCTGCCTTTCAAGCTCTTGTTGTTCGTGCTCGTCGACGGGTGGAGACTGCTCACCCAGGGCCTCGTTCTCTCCTACGGATGACCTGGCGATGATGGGATCCGATCAGCTCGTGCAGGTGGTGCGGGAGGGGCTCTTTCTCGTTCTGCTCGTGAGCGCGCCGCCGCTGGCGGCGAGTCTCGTAGTCGGACTGCTCATGAGCCTGCTGCAGGCCACGACGCAGCTGCAGGATCAGACGCTCTCGTTTGTGCCGAAGCTCGCCGTGGTACTCGTTTCGCTGGCCATCACGGGGCCCTGGATGGGGGCGCAGCTCGTGCGGTTCACGGAGGCTCTGTTTCGGCTCCTGCCGGCCCTTCGGTAGCGAGCCGGGCCATGGAGCTCGAGTTCGCGCGCGCACTGGCCGCAGGGGAGTGGCAGAGGTGGCTCATCGTGGTCGTCGCGTGCGCCGCCCGATGGGCGACGTTTTCGTGGATCGTGCCGCCGCTCGGTGGGCGCGCCCTCCCCGCGACCCTTCGCATGGGCCTCGCCGTGGTGCTGGGAGCCCTGGCCTACCCGCGCTGGAGCGCCGGCGCGCACGAGTTTCTCTCCGGGCCTGCCTCCTGGCTCGTGCTTCTGGTAGTGAAGGAGGCGGTCGTCGGCGCGGTGCTCGGCTACGTCACCTCGGTCGTCTTCTGGGGGGCGGAGGCGGCGGGGTGGCTTGCGGATACGGTGCGAGGTGCCAACATGGCGGAGGTGCTCGTGCCGCAGCACGGGCACCGCACGACAGCTCTTGGAGCGCTGCATGCTCAGCTCTCCATCGTGGTGTTCCTGAGCATGGGGGGTCACCGGGTGCTCGTGGCAGCGGTGCTGAGCTCCTACGACGTGCTGCCGCTTCAGACCGTGCCGGCGATAGGTGGCTGGCAAGAGTTTGGCTGGTTCGCGGCTCGCCTCACCGGCGAGGTCTTCGCGCTCGCGGTGGCTCTGGCGGCGCCGGTGGTCATCGCCGTGGTGTTGACCGACGTGGCGCTGGGCTGGATCAACCGACTGGCGGGGCAGGTCAACGTCTTCTTCGTGGCTATGCCGCTCAAGGCCTTTCTAGGCGTCGCCGTGGTGGCGCTGGTGCTTCCGCTGCTGGTGGGCATTCTGCCCCGGGCGTTGGGCTGGGCGGTGAATTATCTGGAGCGGGGACTTGCCCTGTTGAGTGGGCCTTGAGGCACGAAGGGACCCTTCCGCATGGCAGATGACCGCCCAGGTGGGGAGCCCACCGAGCCGCCCAGCGAGAAACGGCTCCGCGACGCGCGCGCTCGGGGTGAGGTGCCGCGGAGCCGGGAGGCCGTCGCCGCCGCGGTCTTCGTAGGGGTCTGCGGTCTGGTTGCGGCAACCTGGATGCAGGCCGTCGCCACGCTGCGCGAATTCGCCGGCGCCTGGCTCGAACGCGCGGCGAGTTTCGATGGACCGCCGTCTGCGGCGCTGCTGGACGCCCTGAAAGCCGTCGTCCTCGTCGCGGGGCCCGTGGTGGTGACGGCGTTCGCCGCCGCGCTGGTCGCTAGCTACGCGCAGGTCGGGGCGCTGTTCGTACTTCAGCCGGTGAAACCCCAGCTGAAGCGACTCGATCCGCTCGGCAACCTGCGCCGCACCTTCGGCAGGGAATCGCTGGTCGAGCTACTGAAGTCGACGGTCAAGCTGATCGGGACGGGGTACCTCGCCTGGACCGTGCTGTGGGATCATGCCCCCGCGATCGCGCGGACGGTCGGAGCCTCCCCTGAGCGGATCCTGGAGGTCACGGCCGCGTCTCTGCGGGATCTGGCCCTGCGCGTGGGAGTGCTGGTGGTCCTGATGGGCGCTTTCGACCTCTGGCTTCAGCGGCGCGCGTACTTCAAGCGGCTACGCATGACGCGTGAGGAAGTGAAGCGCGAGCAGAAGGAGAGCGAGGGGGATCCGCAGCACAAGGGGGAGCGGCGACGGCTTCACCGGGAGATCCTGGAGCAGCGCATGTTGGAGCGCGTGGCGAAGGCCGACTGTGTCATCATCAATCCCGTGCGGATCGCCGTGGCCATCGAGTACGACGAGAACTCGATGGGAGCGCCGAGAGTGGTGGCGCGAGGGGAGCGCATCGTGGCGGCGAAGATCCGCGCCATGGCGCGAAAGCACGGTGTGCCGATTGTTCGCAACGTGCCGCTCGCTCGCGCTCTCGTCGATCTCGAGCTCGACCAGGAGATCCCGTCGGAGCTCTACGAGGCCGTGGCAGAGGTGTTGCGGTTCCTGCAAGGGCTCGGTGACAGGGAGTCGAAGTGATACGCGCCACGCAGTACCTTGTCGTCCCCCTGGCGCCCGTGGGCCGGGCGCTCTCCTACGCGCCGTCCGCGAGGGAGGCGCTCCCCCTGGTGGTCGGGTCTCGCGTCGTGGTTCCTCTCGGAGGCCGGCGAGTCGTTGGGGTCGTCAGCGGCATCCAGGTCGACGCCGAGGTTCCCGAAGGACGTCGGTTGCGCGAGATCTCCGAGGTGCTCGATTCCGACCCGGTGGTGGACGCCGAGGTCCTCGAGCTCGTGGCCTGGATCGCAGACTACTACTTCGCGCCGCTCGGCGAGGTTCTTCGCCTCGCACTACCGGCGTCGCTGCAGCGACGAGAGGAGCGGCGAGTCCGAATCGCGGAACGTGGCCGGGAAGTGCTGGTCGCGCAGGCGGCGGTTCTTCGTCGGGAGGACGAGTGGCTCACGGAGGCCGAGCGACAGGCGCTCGAGACGGTGGTGCGGAGCCGCAGCGGAGTGCGGCGACAGCGCGCCGTGGCGATGGGGCATGGCCTCGCAACGCTCAGAGCGCTCGTCGAGCGCGGTCTGGTGACCGAGGAGGTGGACCATCGAACGGCAGCGGCGCACCGCACCGACCTGCTGGTCGAGCTTCTGCCAGAAGCGACGACGGTCGGGGGCGAGCATCGCAACGCGCCACGGCAGGAGGCCTTGCTGCAGCGGCTTGGAGAGGTCGGTGGCCCGGTCTTGCTGAGCGAGCTCGAGGACCTGCCTGAGGGGGCCCGGGGGCTGGCGCGCGCCCTGGCGAGGAAGGGCAAGGTGCGAGTCGAGGAGGTGCCGACGGCGCGGGACCCGTTCGCAGACGCGCCGCGGGTCGAGGACGTCCAGCACGAGCTGACGGTCGATCAGACGGCGGCGCTCGCTTCACTGCTCGAGGCGGCCGAGGCACGCACCTTTCGCGCGTTCTTGCTCCACGGCGTGACGGGGAGCGGCAAGACGGAGGTGTACCTGCGACTCATCGACGTGGCGCTGCGAGCGGGTCGGTCCGCGCTCGTGCTCGTGCCAGAGATCTCGCTCACGCCACAGCTGGCCGGTCGATTTCGGGCACGGTTCGGGGGGGAGGTGGCCGTACTGCATAGCGGGCTCTCGGATGCGCAGCGGTACGAGCAGTGGCGACTCCTCCGCACGGGAAGCTGCCGCATCGCGGTCGGGGCCAGGTCCGCCGTCTTCGCGCCGCTCGCGGACCTCGGCGTGGTCATCGTCGACGAGGAGCACGACGGCTCGTTCAAGCAGGAGGAAGGCGTGCGGTACCACGCGCGAGACGTCGCGCTGGTGCGGGCCAAGAGGAGCGGGGCGGTGGCGGTCCTCGGCTCGGCGACGCCGTCGCTGGAGAGCTACCACGGAGCCATGGAGGGGAGGCTCGCGCTGCTCAAGCTCCCGGGGCGCGTCAGAGAGCAGGTCATGCCCGAGGTCGTGGTGCTCGATCTCCGGCGATACCAGGCGGGAGAGGGGGGCATTCTCAGCGCACCCCTCGCCGCGGCGTTGGCGGAGACCCTGGAGCAGCGAGAGCAGGCCATCCTCTTTCTGAACCGGCGGGGATACGCGAACTTTGTGCTCTGCAAGGGCTGTGGATACGTCTTCCGCTGCGGCGAGTGCTCCGTGTCTCTCACGCACCACGAGCGGCGTGGACGGCTCGTGTGCCACTATTGCGGCTTCAGTCGGCCGAGGCCGACGCGCTGTCCGGAGTGCGACGGAGACACGGTCGAGCTGTTGGGCCTGGGAACGGAGAGGGTGGAGGAGGCTTTGCGGGCTCGGTTCCCCTCCGCGCGGGTGGCGCGGCTGGATCGCGACAGCGCGCGCGGCGCGGGGCTCAATCGCATCCTGCGGCAGGTGCACGACCGGGAGGTCGATATCCTGGTGGGGACGCAGATGGTCGCCAAGGGGCACGACTTTCCGTCGGTGACGCTCGTGGGAGTGGTGTGCGCCGATCAGGGGCTGCACTTTCCGGACTTCCGCGCCGCGGAGCGCACGTTCCAGCTCTTGACGCAGGTGGCAGGGCGCGCGGGACGTGGCGATAGGCCGGGCCGGGTGGTCGTGCAGACCTACCAGCCGATGCACCCGAGTATCGAGGCCGCGCGGACCCACGACTACGATGGTTTCTTCGCCCAGGAGCTACGGGCGAGGCGAGAGCTGCAGTACCCGCCGCTGGGACACGTGATCGCCTTGCGCTTCGAAGGGCCCGACGGCGCTGCGGTGGGAGAGGCTGCCAAGCGGGTAGCCTCGCACTTCGTTTTGCCGAAGGATGGTACCGCGTGGGTCATGGGCCCCGTGGAGGCGCCCATCGCGCGTATCAAGGGGCGGAGCCGGTGGCTGCTGCTCGTGCGGGGAAGGACGCGGCAGGCGGTGCGAGACGCAACGCGGCGGGTCTGGCAAGGGGACGCCCTACGCGAGGCGCCGGGGGTGCGGGTCGTGATCGACGTCGACCCGCAGAGCCTGCTGTAAGCGTGCCGGCGCGTCCGGACAGGTCCCCTGCCTGAGGGTCAACCGCCGACTCCGCGGCAGTGGGTGCTCAGGCAGGTGTGGATCGCGCGCTGGCCTTCGGTCAGGCCCGCAGGGTCGCCGCAGGCGTAGCCGCCCCGGCCGTCGGGTCGGCACTGCTTGAAAAAGGAGCCCACGGAGGCGCACGCCGTGTTCACGATCTGCGGCGCGCAGGTGTTCTTGCAGTCGGGAGAGACCTTTGTGCTGCGGCAGATGATCACGTTGATGAAGTTGTTCTCGGCATCTCGGAGTTCCGGGCAGCGAACGGTGCGAGCGTCGATTTCGAGACACGCGTCGCAGGTGGGGGGCTGGCAGCTGGCTCCGGCGCCATCGGTGGGCGAGGAGGAGCCGCCGTTGCCGCAACCGGTGCTGGCGAGAAACACGGTGATTGTCGCGAGAAGTGTCGTGCGTGGTAGCCGCATGCGTGCCGCACCTTTCCGATCGTTCGACCTGGGCACCATTATCGGCGACGGCGAGCGAGAGCGCCACGCGGCAGTGCGTCCCGGGCCGCGGCTGACGTGCGCGTGGCAGCGAAGATGCTGGTCCCCGTCGCTCCGTGCATAGTACGCTTCGGCAAGCGAGAGAATGGCGCGTGGATGACGCCAAGCGCATCGAAGACCCGATGAGTTCTCCGACGATCTGGATCATCGCGAGCCCGTACGAAGGGGAGGAGTTGCGGAGCGAGCTCGCCGCGGCCGGGTTGCGTGCGATGGTCGTCGCGGGGGCGAGCGCTCTTGCCGAACCGGAGCCGGGGATGAGCCCCGACGCTTGCGTCGTCGCCCTCCGACCGGACCGCGGGGCGGAGCTGACCGGGACGGTGACCGCGCTGCGAGCGGGGGCGTGCCGGGGTGGGCAGCCGGTGCTCGTGGTCGGCGACGCGACCTTGGCGCGGGACGGTGCGGCCGGCGACCTCCGCGCGGGAAACGACGCGCTGGTGATCCGCCCGCTCGAGCCGGGGGTCCTCGTGGCGAAGGTTCGAGCTCTGCTCGCATCGCGTGCGCCGGGGCGCGAGGGGTTCGATATCGGCCCGACGCTCGGACGCATCGACACCGGGCGACTGCAGCTCGCCGCTTCTCCTCCTGGACCCGAGGTGCGCGCGGAACCGGCTCCGCCTGACCTGCGGCCAAAAGGCGGCGCTTTGCGAGAGACATCTCACGGCGATGGCGGCGCCGGGGTGGGGGAGGAGGAGGGAATCCGCGAGCTGGATCTCGATGGCAGGGGGCAGCCGGTCCCCCTGGCCGCGGAAGGGGAGCTCGGGAGGGTGGATGTCGCGGAGCTACTCGCTCGCCTCCACCGGCGAGCATTCACGGGGCACCTCGAGCTGCGCCGAGACCAGGTAGAGAAGCGGATCGCATTCGACGGGGGCCGCCCAGTCTTTGCCTCCTCGAGCGCACCGCACGACCGACTGGGGGACCTGCTCCACCGTGAGGGGCGCCTCACCTGGGCGCAGTACCAGCATTGCCGAGAGGCGATGGAGCTCACGGGACGTCGGCTCGGCGCCATTTTGGTGGACGAGGGACTCGTGGGACCGCGTGAGCTTCTGGCGCTCGTGCGGCGGCACGTGTCGGAAATCATCTACTCGGTCTTCTCCTGGCAGGACGGTGTCTATCGGCTCGCATCGGACGAGCCGGCACCGAACGAACGGATCCGCGTCGACCTGCATCCGTGGGCGCTGCTCCTCGAGGGTCTCCGCCGGAAGTACGGGCTCGATCGGCTACGAGAGTTGTTGGCCCCAACGTTCGACGTCGTGGTGCAGATGCACGCGCCCGACGAGGTGGTTGAGGTCTTCGGGTTTCAGGCCGAGGAACGGGATCAGGTCGCGAGCCTGCTGGCACCGCGCACCCTTCGCGCGTTCGTCGAGGAGGGGCCGCTGGACGAGCTGCGGGCCAGCCAGGTGGCGTACGCGTTGCTCGTCACAGGGCTGATCGTGTCCGAGGTGGAGCTGCCCCCGCGAACGGGGAGCGCCCGGACGGTCGATCCGTTGCGTGCTCAGACGACCATGGTCGAGCGACAGCGGATCAGGAACAAGCACGCGCAGGTGTGCGAGGGGGACTACTTCTCGATTCTCGGGCTGGCCGTCGACGCCACGGCCTACGAGATCGCCCAGGCCTACGAGCGCACGCGTCACGAGTTCGCCCCGTCGAGTTTTCCGAGCGACGTACTCGAGGAATACCAGCGGCAGGTGGAGGAGATCGTGGAGGTCGTGGAAGAGGCGCACGCCGTGCTGAGCGACGAGACGCTGCGGCACGCGTACCGGGAGAGTTTGACGTCATGAAGGAGCGACTAGGCATTGTCTTCATGGGGTCGCCCGAGTTTTCCGTCCCGGCGCTTCGGACGCTGCACGAGCGTCACCGCGTGCTGGCCGTCGTGACGCAGCCGGATCGCCCGAAAGGACGCGGTCGTGAGCTTCAGGCGCCGGCGGTCAAGCTCGTCGCGGAGGACCTCGGCTTGCCGGTCCTTCAGCCGCCGAAGTTGCGTCACCCCGAGGCACGCGCAGAGCTCCAGAAGCTCGGGGCGGACCTCTTCGTGGTGGTTGCGTTCGGGCAGATCCTCTCGCCTGCGGTGCTGGCCATCCCTCCGCTAGGATGCCTGAACATCCATGCTTCTCTCCTGCCACGCTACCGTGGGGCGGCTCCCATGCAATGGGCCATTCTGCGAGGCGAGCGCGAGAGCGGCGTCACGATCATGCAGATGGATGCGGGCGTGGACACGGGGCCGATTCTGCTGCAGGAGTCCGTGACCATCGGTGAGCAGGAGACGGCCGGAACGCTCCACGATCGCCTGGCGCCGCTTGGGGCGGAGCTGCTCGTCCGGGCTCTCGAGCGCCTTGCGGCGGGCGACCTCCCGGCGACGCCTCAGGAGGAGGGACTCGCCACGCACGCGCCGCTGCTGAAGAAGGAGGACGGACGGGTCGATTTTTCGCGAAGCGCTCGCGACGTGGATTGCTGGATCCGCGGGATGGATCCGTGGCCGGGGGCCTTCGTGCAGTGGGAGGGCGAGACGGTGAAGGTCTTCCGGTCGCGCTGCGACGTGGGAGAGGGCGCACCCGGAGAGATCCTGCTCGTGGATCACCGCGGGGTGCTGGTCGCGTGCGGGGAGGGGGCGGTCTGGATCGGCGAGGTTCAGCGCCCCGGGCGACGGAGAATGACCGTGGCCGCGCTGGTGGCGGGGCGGCCGCTACACCTCGGCATGCGCATCGGCTGACGGCCGAGAGGAGCTTCGTCGCGTGGGAGAAACGTACGCGCAAGATGCTCGGAGTCTGGCCCGCTGGGTTCTGCAGCGGGTTCGACGCGACCAGGCATTCGCGAACCTCGCGCTGTCGGGGGCCCTGGACCGGGCGAGGGAGCTGAAAGCCGCCGACCGCGGTCTCGCGACGGAGCTCGTGTACGGCGTGCTTCGCCACCGCCGGCTCATCGACCACGTCCTCTCGCTCCACGCGCGTCAACCGCTTCAGCGGATGGACGCAGAGGTCCTGGACGTGCTCAGGTTGGCCGTATTTCAGCTGTTTTGGCTCGGACGCGTCCCGGACCATGCAGCCGTGCACGAGGCCGTAGACGCGGCGCGCCGCCTTCGTGGAGACCGCGTGGCGGCCTTCGTGAACGCCGTGCTGCGGCACGTGCGAGCGGAGGACCGCGATCGCGAGCTGCCTCCCGACGGGCCGCAGCGACTCGCCGTACAGTACTCGGTCCCCGACGACGTGGCGGAGCGGTGGGTACGCCAGCTGGGGCTCGACGAGGCGCGGCGACTGGCGGAGGCGCAGCTCGAGCGGGCTCCCTTCACCGTGCGCTGCAACAGTCCGAAGTGCACCGTCGAAGCGGTGGAGCGTCGGCTTGCGGCAGAGGGGGCGCAGGCGACGCGCGGACGCTTCTCCCCCCTGGCGCTGCAGGTGCGCGGATTGGATCAGCCCTTCAGGAGCCGGTCGTTTCTCGACGGGGCGTGGACCGTACAGGACGAGGCGGCGCAGCTCGCGGCACCTCTTTTGGATCCGCAGGCCGGGGAGCGGATCCTGGACGCGTGCGCGGGCGTGGGCGGAAAGGCCACGCAGCTGGCGGCCGTCGATCCGTCGGTGCGCGTCATCGCGGCGGACTCCAGCGAACGGAAGCTCGAGGTGCTCGCCGACCACTGCCATCGCCTGGGCCTGCACTGCGACGCTCGGCGCGTGGACCTGACGGCTCCACACCCCCTCGCCGACGGCCCCGTGGACCGGGTGTTGCTCGATGCGCCCTGCAGCGGCCTGGGGGTGCTTCGGCGCCACCCCGAGCTGAAGTGGCGCTGGGAGCCAGCTTCGCTGCGCGGACTCGTGCGACTACAGCGGGAGCTACTGAGCTCCGTCTTCCGCCTGCTGCGGCCGGGTGGCGTGCTCGTCTACAGCGTGTGCACGACGACCGAGGAGGAGGGACCGGACCAGATGGCGTGGTTTCTCGACGGTGCGGGGGGGGCGGCAGAACCGTTTCCCCCGCGCGGCGCCCCCTGGGACGATGGACTGCGCGATGGCCCGTGGGTGAGGCTCTGGCCCCACCGCCACGGTACGGACGGCTTCTTTCTCGCCCGGCTGCGGAAGACGCGCGAGGGAGCCGTGAACCTGCTAGCGGAGTGAGTGACATGGCTGTTCGTCTGGCGCCTTCGATTCTCGCGGCCGACTTCATGCGCCTCGGAGAGGAGGCGCGCGCGTTGCAAGAAGGCGGGTGCGACTACCTGCACGTGGACGTGATGGACGGTCGCTTCGTGCCCAACCTGACGCTCGGGCCGCCGCTCATTGCCGCGCTGAGGCGGGCCACCTCGGTGCCCCTGGACGTGCATCTGATGATCGCCGACGCGGACCGGTACCTGGAGCGATACGCGGAGGCGGGGGCGGACATTCTCACGGTGCACGTGGAAGCGTGCCCTCACCTGCACCGGACGTTGACCGCGATCCGGGAGCTCGGCAAGCGCGCGGGGGTGGCGCTCAATCCGAGCACCTCGCTGGAGGGCGTTCGGTGGGTCCTCGGCGAGATCGATCTACTCCTGATCATGTCGGTGAACCCGGGCTTCGGAGGCCAGCGCTTCATCCCCGCGAGCCTCGAGAAGCTGCGGGCAGCCCGCCGCATGATCGACGAGGCGGGACGCTCGATCGAACTCGAGGTGGACGGCGGCGTCACTCTGGAGAACGTGGCCGAGGTCGCGGCCGCCGGGGCAACCGTGCTCGTCTCGGGGACGGGGATCCTGAGCTCCTCGTCCTACGCCGAGAGGATGGCGGAGATGCGTCGCCGGTGCGGCGGGCAGAGCAGTGAAGCGGCGGGCTAGCTAACCTGAGTCGGGGCGAGAGGATTTGAACCTCCGGCCTTTCGGTCCCGAACCGAACGCGCTACCAGACTGCGCTACGCCCCGGACGACCTGCGAGCAGGTCGGGAAGCACCTTTAGCCTGGGCGGCCCACGGTGTCAAGGGAAAGACGCGGGGTTACATCCTCTCGGCCCGGTAGCCGAAGAGGCGCACGCGCCGCAGCAGGACATCCAGCAGGAAGAGCCCGAGCGCTCCGTAGAGCACGAGAGGCCAGAGGTCCTTGGTGTACCGGATGCGTGCGCCGTCCGCGGACAGCACCTCGGCGGGGGAGGGGTTGACCCGGCCATTCGCGATCCGCGCCAGCCGCTCGAGTCGTCGGGTGTCCGGCAGGAGGTCGGTGTACTCCTTGGGATACGGCACGGAGACGGACGACAGGCTCTCCGCTACGACCTTGCCGTCGACCTTGTGTCGCGCCTGAAGGAGGAAGGCGCCGTACTTCCGCAGCCGAAAGGAGGTCTCGTAGCGACCCGCCGCCGTCTGCTGCAGCGCGAAGGACTGCTTCGCCCCGGGGTTTCGTGGGTCGAGCACTGAGACCTCCGACTCGAGCCCGTTGATGAAGTGGTCGGTGCGGTCCACCGCGTCCACCGTCAGGCGGACGAGCCCCTGGCCGACGCGCGTACGCATCTCGAAGCTGCGCTGGATGCGATGCCGCATCACCTCGCGCACGAGCTGCGCCCAGAACTGCGTGTACCCCGGCCAGCGGAGCCAGTCCACGGCCCAGCGATTCTTCACGTCGCTCGTGAAGGCCGCCGTCTGGCCCAGGCCGACGCGCCAGGTGGCGAGGATGGGTTCGCCGTACTGGCTGACGAGAATCGTCTCGGAAAGGGGCTTTGGCTTGGTGCTGACGTAGCCACGCAGCGCCGGTGCCGACGCGAGGTCGATGCCACGCAGCACGTTGGCGGCCTTGAGCGCGTGCACGCGTATCGGCTCCTCCACCAGCGCCGAGCGGGCCACCTGCGTGGTCTCCTTGGTGAAGATCTTCGGAATGCTGTTCGCGTCGTTCGTGTAGTAGAAGCGCCCGTTTCCTCGCTCCGCGATCATCTGCATCAGCGTGCGATCGGTGCCGGAACCCACGCCCACCGTCGAGACGGTGATCTTGTGCGAGGACATCTCGTCCACCAGCTCGGCGATGCCGCCGTACGAGGCCTGCCCGTCGGAGAGGAGGATGACGTGCTTGACCTTGGCGTTGGCGCTCTGGAGCTGGTTGTAGGCCTCCTGCAGCGCGGGGCGAATGCTGGTCCCGCCTCCCGAGGTGATGCGCGCGATCTCGTTCAAGATGCGGAGCCGGTTGGCTGCGCGCTGCAGTCGCACGTTCACGTAGGCCACGCTGTCGAAGGTGACGACCGAGATCATGTCCGCGCTGCCGAGGAGCTCGGTGGTAGCCTTCGCCGCGTCCTTGGCCATCTCGAGCTTCGGGCCGCTCATCGAGCCGCTGCGGTCGATGACCAGACACAGTGCCAGGGATGGCTGGTCGCTCTTCTTTTCGGTGTCGAAGCGTACGGGCAGGATCTTCTCCAGCCGCGTGCCGTAGTAGCCCCCCGCGCCGAAGGAGTTCTGCCCGCCGGTCATGATGAACCCACCGCCCAGGTCGCGCACGTAGGTGTGAAGCGCTGCCATCTGGCCCAGGCCGACGTACATGGCCGGCACGTCGCTCATGATCACGAGGTCGAACTTGGCCAGCTCGGCCACCGAGCTCGGCACGCCGTAAGGCCCGCGGACCACGACGTCGATCTTCTCGGTCTGGAGGGCTCGCTGCAGGTACCCGGCGTAGAGAGGCTCGCCCTCCACGTAGAGGACCTTCGGACGACCCAGCACCGGGAGGATGGCCGAGGCGGTGTTGTTCGAGGCCCAGGTGTCCTGCTTCACCCCCGTCATCGTGAGGCGGTAGTTGACGACTCCGGCCTCCCGCACCATGGACTTGAAGGTCACGACGGTTTTTCCGGGCAGAAGCTCGACGCTCTTGCGCCCCTCGAGTCCGTTGATGAACTCGTCCTTGTAGAGGGTGAGGGCGACCTTCTCCGCGTGCGTGCTGTAGACCGTGGCGGTGAGCTCGAAGGGGGCCCCCATCCGGACCTCCTTCGGGAGGGCCAGGTCCCGCACCAAGACCTCTTTCAGCTTGCGCGGTGGGAGGGGGTGAACGTGCAGACGGACGCGTCGGGCTGCGGCGCGATGGGCCTCGCCGATCGCGTCACCGTCGGTCTCGTTCCCGTCGGAGATCAGGACCACGCGCGGAATGCGATTGGGCGGAAAGAGGCCGTAGGCGTGCTGGATCGCCGCCTGCAGGTCGGAGTGTTCGTTCGCTCGCGGGCCCTTGTGGCGCACGATGGGCGGAATCTCCCCGGCCTCGGGGGGTAAGCGGACGGCTTCGGCGCGCCGCGCGAAGGTGATGAGCTGCACCTCGTTCGAGCCGCGGTTGCGCCACGCCTGGTTGACGATTTCGCGAGCCGCGGCTAGCTGGTCGTCGGAGACGCTCTCGGAGACGTCCACGAGGTAGACCGCGCTCACGCGGTCCTCGTGCGCCGCGACGGAAGGGCGAGAGAGAGCCAGGGCCAGGAGCATCACGAGGAGCGCACGGACGCTCACGGAGAGTGCCTGCTGGAGCGCGGAGAGGTCCACGAGCGAGGCGCTCTTGGCCAGCCAGAGGAGGGGGAGCGCGCAGACGAGTCCCAGCCAGCGAGGGGCGAGGAGCTCGATCGTCTGTCCGGCCAGATGGAACTCGACCGTGGAGACGCCGCGCCGCAGGAGCAGGAACCAGTAGGCCGCCCCGAGGAGCGCGGTGAAGCAGGACGCGAGGCCGACTCGCTGCCACCAGCGCATGGCTACACCGTCACCCGTCGGTTGTAGGTGTGCCATTCGAGGAAGGTGAGGGCTACCGCGGCGAGGAGCAGGTAGATCCAGATCTCCCTGCGGAGGCCGCCGGAAAAGCCCCGCGGCCGCTCCAGCGTCTGGCCGCCGAGGGCGAGAGTGCGCTGGGGCCGGATGTCGGACTCCGTCGCGTCGGCGAGGTTACCCGCGACGCGCATCGTCTTGTCCCCGACCGCGATCGTGTACACGCCGGCCCGTCGTCCGTAGATCACGACCGCTCCCTGCTGGATGGGCGTCGAGCGCGTCTCGCCCGCCGGATCCGTGACCTGGGCCTGCGCCGGCAGCTCGGCAGCGCTGCCGAGAGCCGCCAGGGAGACCCTCCAGCTCTCGCCCGTGCGGTAGGTGGTCACGAGGCCCTCCGTGTCGCCCGAGAACCAGTTGAAGGTGTTGACGACCAGCATGGGGAAGGCTACGCGCAGGGGGAGGTCGCTCCGTTTGATGTCGAAGCCGAACGCCACGGTCTTCAGGTTTCCGACGGCGCGGGCGACCATCACGGGGTCCCTGAAGCTGGCGGCGAGAACCTCGACGCCCTCCGCCATGGAGAACTTCGTCGCGTTGGAGATGTTCGTGTCCTTCAGGGTGATCCAGCGCATCACGGGGTGCTTCGCGCTCTGCTCGGTGATGAGCGGCGCCTGCAGGCGCCCCGTCGTGGCGAAGGGCCCCGCGTCCTCGGGCGGGTTCAGGAGCAGCGTGTGCAGTCGGGGCGCTTCCTTCGTGGGCGGGTAGAAGCCGTCGAAGACGACGGCGTCCATCCCCTTGAGCGCGCGTGGCGAGTACGCGCGCGGTGCGACCTTGGCGAGCTCGACGTTGTCGTCGAGCAGCAGCGCCCCTTCGACGAAGAGGTTCCCGTCCGAGACGAGGAGGACGTGCTGCTTCTTGCGCTTGGGGAGCAGGGCGTAGGCCCGGTCGTCGAGGGGAAAGGCGTCGAGCGCGCCGGGGGACTCCCGACCACTCGATCCGGGGGGCAGAAGGCGGGCCTCCAGCAGCTCGCCGCTCGCGGCCATCTCGCACCAAGCACGCTTCTTCCCCTTGCGGTCCTCGGGCCCGCAGGTATAGCGGGCCCGCTCCCCCGCCTTGAGCCGCAGGCGCTGCACCTCCGTGACCTCTCCGTCGCTGAGGAGCTGGAGATCCGCCTCGGTGGGGCGGTCGCGGTAGTTCACTACCTCCAGGTAGACCTCGAAGCTGAGCTTGTTGGTGGCGTAGCGGCGGGCGCTGAAGGCCACGATCGCCACGTTGTCGCGACTCGCCCCGACGGGGAGGAAGCTCACCTGCACGCCGCGGAGGTCGATGCGATCGAGCCAGTCCGTGGGGGTGGGAGAGGCGGCCGCGCCCTTGTCGCGGAGGAGCACGGAGGCCAGCACGGCCCGGTCGTACGCGCCGTCCCCGACGAGCACCAGGAGCGGCTTGGTCTTGCCGCGAAGCGCGTCCCCGGCGAACTGGAGGCCCCGGGCGAGGTCGGCGCGGGTGTCGGCCGGATCCAGTGCGTCGAGCGCCTTCAGGAGCAGGGCCTCGTCGCCGGTGAAGGGGGTGAGCGGTGTCACCTGGGTGTCCATGCGCACGAGCATCATCGCGTCGGCGCCTCCCAGGCCGCGGACGAGCGCTCGCACCTGGTCGCGCGCCTGGTCGAGGCGCGTGCCCGGGGCGCCGTCGGTGGCGCGCATGGAGGCGCTCGCGTCGACGAGCACGATGATGTGCCGGCCGTCCACGCGTTCGGCGGAAAAGCGAGGGTCGCCGAGGGCGCCGGTCAGGAGCAGCAAGAAGGCGAGCTGGAGCAAGAGCGAGAGCAGCCGCCGCAGCTGGCGGAAGAGACTCGTGGACTCCTTCTCCTTCAGCACCCGCTGCCAGAGCTTGGCGAACGGGACCTGAACGCGTCGCCTCCGAAGCTTGAGGATGTAGAGCACGGTGACCGCGCCCGCGGCCACGGCGAAGAGGGGGAGGAGCTTCGCGAGCGGCAGGCCGAGGAAGGTCACTTGAGGAAGCCCCCACGGCGGAAGATGCGCAGGACGAGGTCGTCGAAGGGGAGCTGGGTGTCGGCGCGAAAGAAGGGAATCTGCTTCTTGGTGCAGTGCTCCTGGAGCTCGGCGCAGTAGCGCTCGTATTCGGCCGCGTAGGCCTTGAGGAGGCGCGGGGAGACGGTGAGCTCGCGAACCTCGCCCGTCTCGCAGTCGATGAGCTGGAGGTCTCCGACGAGAGAGGGCCGCGCCTCGCGCGGGTCGTGAAGGTGGATCACGAGCGGTTCGAAGCGGTTGTGGCGCAGCAGGTTCAGCCCCTCCTCGTACCCCGCCGGGTCGTAGAAGTCCGAGATGAGGACCGCGAGGCCGCGCCGCTTGTTCTGGTGCACGAAGGCGCGCAGGCTGGCCGCGAGGCGCGTCTGGCCTCCGGGCTCGACGTTCCGGAAGAACTCGAAGACCTTGAAGATGCGTCCCTTGCCGCGGGCGGGGGCGAGGCGGTCACGGAGGCCGTCGGCGAAGGTGACGACGCTGACGCGGTCCAGGTTTGCGAGGCCCACGTACGCCAGCGCGGCGGCGATCTGCATGCCGTAGTGGAGCTTCGGCGGCTGACCGAGCTGGGTCGAATCGCTCGTGTCGAGGAGGAAGTAGATGTGCAGGTCCTCCTCCTCCTCGAAGAGGCGCAGGAGGAGGCGATCCATCCGGCCGTAGACGTTCCAGTCGAGGTAGCGGAAGTCGTCGCCCGCGGCGTAGTCACGGTAGTCCGCGAACTCGACGCCCGATCCGACCTTGCGCGTGCGGCGCTCGGCGCGATTCAGCCCCGAGAAGAGCTTCCGCGAGACGATGTGGAGGTACTCCAGCTTCTTCAGGAACTCCTCGTTGAAGAGTTCGCTGCGCGTGACGGAGGCGGTCCCCGTCGCCTTTGCGCGACGGCGCAACTACTTCGCCTCCTCGGGGAGCTTCTTCAGCACGTCGTCGATGACCGAGTCGGTGCTCAGTCCCTCCGCTTCGCCCTCGAAGTTCAGGATGAGGCGGTGCCGCAGCGCCGCGTGCGCGACCGCGCGAATGTCGTCGGTCGAGGCGGAAAAGCGTCCGTCGAGGAGCGCACGCATCTTGGCCCCGAGGAGGAGCGCCTGGGCGCCGCGGGGGCTCGACCCGTAGCGCACGAACTTCCGCACGGCTTCGGGGGCCTCGGCCCGGTTCGGATGCGTGGCCTGCAAGAGCCGGATGGCGTAGTCCTGGACCAGCCGAGCCACGGGGACCTGGCGGATCGTGTCGCGCATCTCGAGGATGCGGTTACGGCTCAGCGCCGGCTGCGCGTGGGGTTCCTCGGTGCTGGTCGTTCGGTCCAGGATGGCGTGGAGCTCGTCCCGGTCGGGGAACTCGACCTTCAGCTTGTAGAGGAAGCGGTCGAGCTGCGCCTCGGGGAGGGGATAGGTCCCCTCCATTTCGAGCGGATTCTGCGTGGCGAGGACCATGAAGGGTTTCTCGAGGGCGTAGGTGTTGCGCGCGATGGTCACGCGCTGCTCCTGCATGGCCTCGAGCATCGCGGACTGCGTCTTGGGGGTGGCGCGGTTGATCTCGTCGGCCAGGACCACGTTCGCGAAGACTGGCCCGCGCTGGAACTCGAACTTCCGGTGGCCGGACGAGTCCTCGACGATCATGTTGGTCCCGAGGATGTCGGCCGGCATCAGGTCGGGGGTGAACTGGATGCGCGAGAAGGAGAGGTCCACCGACTGCGCCACGGTCCGCACGAGCATCGTCTTGCCGAGGCCGGGGACCCCCTCGAGGAGGCCGTGGCCTCCCGTGAGGAGGCAGGCGAGCACCCCGTCGATGATGGCGTCGTTGCCAACGATCACGCGCCCAACCTCGAGCTTCAGCCGTCGGACGTCGGCGCGGAAGTCGGCTACGAGCTCCTCTGCTGGCCGCGTGGCGAGCGCTTCGGACATCGGTTCATCTCCTCATCCCGCCGGCTCCCCGGCGGTGCCAGTCCTGGGCCGAGCGGCCGCTCCTCGTGACTGCGCGGGGGGCGTTCTCGGGGCCGTGCGCCTACCGAGGCTTGATCAGCTCGAAGTAGCGCTTGACGTAGTACCGATAGCCGAGAGGAACCTCCTCTCGCTTCATCACGTCCTCGATGATGTGGGTGTAGTCCCGGTAGACGCGGCGATAGTTCTGCGTCGAAAAGCCCTTCTCCGCGGCGCCGAGGATGACCTCGCTGCGCGTGGGACCCTTGCTCTCCATCCCCTTCACGAAGACGTCCTTGCGCCGGCTCTTGAGGTGCGTCGGATCGCCTCGCGTGTTCGGGTCGGTGCCACTGCCGATCCCGTCGCCCGGCTGGCCGTTGGGACTGTCGGGCCCCTGTCCGGGCCGCTGTCCCATCGCCCCCCCCGGCATCACCATCGTTCCGTCCTTGCCGTTCGGGTCGAGCAGGACCCCCTTTTGCCCCTTGCCATCCTTGCCCTGGCCGTCCTTGCCATCCTTGCCCTGGCCGTCCTTTCCCCCGGCGCGCGCGAGAAAGTCCTTCAGCTGGGCCTTCGAGATCTTGCCCCCCGACTGCCCGAGGCGGCGGAGGAACTCCTTCAGGTCCATGATCTGCCCCTGGGCCTTGCCCATGAGCTGCATCCGCGATAGCTGCTCGGCGAAGCGGCTCATTTGCTGGGCCGCCTTCTGCAGGGCCTTCATGGCCTCCGGGCTGAGGCGGTTTTGCAGCGCGGCAGCCGCCTGCTGGAGCTGACGGTTCAAGCGCTCGAGCTCCCGCTGCTGGCTGGCCATCCGTTCCCGCTGCCGATTGAGCCGTTCGAGCTCTCGCCGATTGCGCTCCAGCCGTCGTTTGGCCTGCCCCGGGTTCTTGCCCTTCTGCTCGAGCTGGCGTTGCAGGCGACGGATGTCGTTCTGCAGCTGCTCCGCCTTCTTCTGCAAATCCTGCTGGTCGAGCTTCTGCTGGGCCGAGCGGGAGAGCGTCTTGGACAGCCGCTTCTGCTCCTCCGAGCGGAGCTTCTCGAGATCCTTGGCCAGCTTCTCCAGCTCCTCCTTCGCGCGCTGCAGGTCGGCCTGCTTCAGCGCCTCGGAGAGGTCCTTCGTGAGCTTGTCCTTCTCGAGCTCGCCGGCCATCTTGCGGAGCTTCTTCAATACCTCGTCGAAGTCGCCGTCGAGGCCCTCCATCACCTTGCGCTCGAGCTCCGCCAGCTTGGCGAAGAGCTCCTTGCGGGTCAGCTCCTTCTTCTCGAGCTGGTCGAAGATCTTGTTCAGGTCGGCGGTGAGCCGTTCGAGCTCCGGCTGGCGCGCCTTCAGCGCTTCCTGCTGGAGCTGCCGCACCAGCGCGCGATGCGGGTCCAGCTCCTGCGGATCCACTGAGAGCCGCGGGAGAACCTTGCCCTCGATGATCGGGGGCTGCCCGGTGGGGAAGCGCACGAGGCCGACCGCGACGACCAGGAGCACGAGGAGTCCGCAGGCGCGGGCGTCGCGCGGCCAGCGCCACGGGGCGGCTCTGGCGACGCGGACGTGGGCAAGGTGCGTCACCGCCTCCTCGACCTGGGCGCGCATGAAGTCGGTCCGCTCGGCGGCGCTGCTGAACTCGAAGGCGGTGCTCAGCCGGTCGTGCAGGGCGTGGGTTCGGTCCACGAGCTGCGCCGCGTGGAGCGGCGGGATCCGTCGCAGCGCCGCGCCGAGGGCGGCGAGGAGGGGGAGCGCGGCGAGCACCCCGAGGGCGGGGAGGAGGTGCCGGGGGCCCAGCAACCCGGCCTTGAGGAGAAAGAGGAGGACCGCAGCCCCGAGCAGCGAGGCGAGCGTCGCCGTGATCGCCGCTTCGAGGGAGCGCTGCACCCGGAGCCGTCGCTGCACGGCGCGGACGGTCTGTCGGATCGATGGGTGCATAGTCACTGCGCGCCGCCTCGGTCTCTCGTCCGCTACCCTGGTGTAGTACGACGGGTGTGGGGAAAGCATCCCCGTCCGTCTGCCGATCCTTCAGCGGTTACGTAGATATTTTCCCAGAGAAGGGGGGGGCAGACCAGGCGAAAGTCGGGCTGCGCGGGCGGAAGGGGCCAGGCTACCTTCGCACCGGCGGCTGCTGTCCCGCGCCACCACCGCCGGGAGAGGCCTTCGCGGCGTTCGCGATCATGGTCTGGAGCTCGTCCGGGTCGGAGCTGCGTCCGAGGGCCTCTTCGACGGTGATGAGCCGCCGGAGGTAGAGCGCGCAGAGCGACTGGTTCATGGTCTGCATCTGGTGCTTGGCCTGCCCGATTTGCATCTGCGAGTAGATCTGGTGGATCTTGTCCTCGCGGATCAGGTTCCGGATCGCCTGGTTGGGGACCATGATCTCGACGCCGAGCACCCGTCCCTGGCCGGTGCCTTTCGGGATCAGCGTCTGCGAGATGACGCCCTCGAGCACGAAGCTGAGCTGCGCGCGGACCTGCGACTGCTGGTACGGGGGGAAGACGTCGATGATGCGGTTCATGGTCTGCACGCAGGAGTTCGTGTGCAGCGTGGCGAAGGCCAGGTGGCCCGTCTCGGCGACGGTCAGCGCGGCCTCGATCGTCTCGAGGTCTCGCATCTCACCGACGAGAACCACGTCCGGATCCTGGCGCAGGATGTACTTGAGCGCCCGCTTGAAGCTCTTCGTGTCCGAGCCGACCTCGCGCTGGTTCACGACGCAACCCTTGTGCGGGTGCAGGTACTCGATGGGATCCTCGATCGTGATGATGTGTTCGCGGCGCTCGCTGTTGATCTTGTCGACCATGGAGGCCAGGGTGGTGGACTTGCCCGACCCCGTGGGGCCCGTGACCAGCACGAGGCCGCGCGGCTTCTTGCAGAGCTCCCCAACGATGGGCGGGATGCCGAGTTCGTTGAAGGACAGGATCTTGAAGGGGATGGTACGGAACGCCCCGGCGACCGCGCCGCGCTGCATGAAGATGTTCGAGCGGAAGCGGGCGAGGTTTTTCACGCCGAAGGAGAGGTCGAGCTCCAGATCCTCCTCGAAACGCACCTTCTGCGCGTCCGTCAGGATGCTGTAGCAGAGCTGCTTCGTGTCCACCGGAGTGAGCGGGGGCATGCGGAGCGGCACGAGGCTGCCGTCGATCCGCAGCTGCGGGGGGGAGCCCGTGGTGATGTGGAGGTCCGACGCCCCCTTGTCGATCATCGCCTTGAGTAGCTGGTGCAGGTTCGCCATGGTGACCGTCGCTCCGTTAGTCGGACGCACTCACCCGCAGAACCTCCTCGGGCGCAGTGATGCCTTCGATGATCTTCTTGATGCCCGCCTGGCGCAGCGTCTGCATTCCCAGGCGGATCGCTTCGGCCTTGAGCTCGGCGGTGGAGGCGCCCTGGAGCACCATCTCCTTGAGCTCTTCGTGGAGCGTCATGACCTCGTAGAGCGCCAGGCGCCCCTTGTAGCCCGTGTTGTTGCAGGTCCGGCAGCCGCGGCCTCGGTAGATACGAACCGAGGCGGCGTCTTCGGGGGCCATGCCCATGTCGATGAGACTCTGCGGGTTCGAGGGAGTCTCTTCTTTGCAATCGGCGCAGACCTTCCTTGCGAGGCGCTGGGCGAGGATGAGGTTCACCGAGGCCGTGACGAGGAAGGGTTCGATGCCCATGTTGAGGAGGCGGTTGACGGTCGACGGGGCGTCGTTCGTGTGGAGCGTGGAGAGCACGAGGTGCCCGGTGAGGGCGGCCTTCACTGCGATCTCCGCCGTCTCGAAGTCGCGGATCTCGCCGACCATGATGATGTCGGGGTCCTGGCGAAGGAAGGCGCGGAGCGCCGTCGCGAAGTTGAACCCGATGTCGTCGTGCATCTGCACCTGGTTGATCCCGGGGAGGTTGTACTCGATCGGATCTTCCGCGGTGGAGATGTTCTCGGTGGTCTTGTTCAGCTCCGACATGGCCGAATAGAGCGTGGTCGTCTTGCCCGACCCCGTCGGCCCCGTGACGAGCACCATGCCGTAGGGCTGGTGGATCATCTTCATGAAGTCGTCGAGCGGCTTCTGGTCGAAGCCGAGCTTCGTCATGTCGAGCTGCAGGTTCGACTTGTCCAGCAGTCGAAGCACGACCTTCTCGCCGAACATGGTGGGCAGGACCGAGACGCGGTAGTCCATCTCGCGCCCCTTGCCGAGCTTCAGCTTGATGCGCCCGTCCTGCGGCAGCCGGCGCTCGGCGATGTCGAGCGAGCTCATGATCTTGATGCGACTGACAAGCGCGTTCTTGAGCTTGAGCGGCGGGTTCATCTCCTCGTAGAGGACGCCGTCGATGCGGTAGCGCACCCGGAGCTTCTTTTCGTACGGCTCGATGTGGATGTCGCTGGCCCCCTTCTTCATGGCGTTGATGAGGATCAGGTTCACGAGCCGGACGACCGGCGCCTCCCCCGAGGCCTTCTCGAGATCGACGACGTTCATGTCGTCGCTGTCGTCGGAGAAGTCGATCTCCGACTCGTCGAAGCCCTCCATCACCTCGGAGTAGTTGACCCGGTCGTAGTAGCGCTGGATCGCCTCCTCGACGGCGGCGTCGGAGGCTACGACCACTTCGATGTTGTAGCCGGTGAGGAACTTGAGGTCGTCGATGGCGTAGATGTTGGCCGGGTCGGCCATCGCCACGATCAGGGAGGCGCCGGCGCGGTTGACCGGGATGCAGCGGTGCTTCTGCGCCACCTCCTTCGGGATAAGCGCGATCACGTCCTCGTCGATGTCGAACTCGCTCAGATTGATCGACGGGACGCCGTACTGCTTGCTCAGAAAGTTCGTGAGGTCCGCTTCGGCGATGTACCCCATCCGCGTGAGGCTGTAGCCGAGGCGGCCCCCCGTCTTGGAGGACTCGCGCTGGGCCTCCTGAAGCTGCTGCGCGGAAATGAGGTTCTCGCGGACGAGCAGTTCACCCAAGCGGCTCATTTGTTCACGCCTCGTTGCGCTGGCCTGGGCAGGCCCGCCGTCGCAGCGACCAGGTCCCAGGCGCACCAAGCTGGCAAGTGTTCGACATCTAAGGGTGTAATGAGGCTAACAGCGAGAGGGCAGGGTGTCAAATCCACCCCGGCCGCGCGGCGCTACTCGATGCCGATTTCAAGGTCGTAGCGATTCGTCGCGCTGCCGAAGCCCTCCACCCCGAGAGTGTAGTTCCCGTCCGCGGGGACCGGGGGGGTGGTGATCTCCTCGTCGTCCTTCTCTCCACGGGCCGTGCGAACCACGTTCCCGCCCGGGTCGAGCAGGGCGGCGTCGAGGTCCCCTTTCGCATGCACGAAGCGCACCCTCACCGTCAGCTTCTGCCCCTTCTTGAGCGAGATGGCGTAGTGATCCACGTCTCCCGGGTAGCAGATCTCCCAGTCGGTGATCTTGCCCGTGCCGAGGAGCGGGGTGCCCGTCGCCGCCGTGTTGTTCGGCTCGCTGGTCTCGTCGGCGCAGCCCTTGGATGGCTTGATCACCGCCCCGTCGAGGTAGAAGGTGCCGTCCTTGGAGGGCTTCTCGCCGTCGGAGAGGATCCGGGCGTCCGGGGGGGCGGCGTCCACCACGCGATCCTCTCGCGTGCAGACCTTGGTGCGCGGGTCGCAGAGGTAGCCGCTCGGACAGGGTTGCCCGGTGGCGGCGCAGCGGAACGGGGTGATCCCGAGATCCGGGCTGTAGCAGCCGGCGAGCCACCCGACGACGCCCAGGGCGAAGCTGGCCGAGACGAAGGGGCGTGAGAGCATGAGGTCTCCTATGGCAGGGGGAGGCGTCGCCGCGTTCGTGGCGAGGTCAGAAGTCGATGCGTCCGACGAAGCCAGCGCCGCTGGGTGAGGCCCACGGCGCCGCGAGGAAGCGCACGACGTTCGGCCGCGGGCCCGCCGCGAGATTCGCGCGCTGTTCGCGGACGTATTTCCGGTCGCGGTACCAGAGGTACCCGGTGACGCCCGCGGCCGCGATGCCGAAGCTGAGGAGCACGGCGCTCGTGGCGGCAAAGGCCTTGCCTTCGCTCTCCCAGCCCTGGGCGCGCTCGTCGAAGGGCTTCGTGGGCGCGGCGACAGGGGGATCCTTGGCGCAGCCTCCCTTGCAGCTGTCCTCGGCGAGCGTCTGGACGGCGCTCGACCGGTTGCTCGCGAGCAGGGCCATGGCGATGCCGCCACCGAGGAGCGCGACGGTGCCGGCGGCGCCGACCCAGATCCACAGGCGGTACGGCGAGCGGATCTCCACGGGGCCCGTCTGTCCCACGATGGGCGCGCGGCCGCCCTCGATCACGATGATGTGCGGGTTGAACTTGGATCCGGTGCTCGCCGCCACGACTTCCTTCGCCTCGGTGCGCACGGCCTCCACGTAGTACTGCAGCGAGGTGGAGGTCATGTGCTGCGCGGCGATCTGCGCTACGAAGGCGTCCCCTTGCGCCGCCATTTGGAGGCGCCGGAACTCCGTCTCGCCCGCCTTGCGGAAGTAGACCCACAGCCGATCGGCCTTCACCTGCGAGGGGAGCTCGGCCAGGATGGTCACCGGCTGCCGCACCTTCGCGTTGTCCACCGGCGTGTGGATGAGCTGCGCCTTGCCCGTCGGGGCAGGGGCCTCTCCTTCGCCCGCGGGCGACCCGGCGCCACCTGTCGGAGCGGGCGTGTCGGCGGCTCCGCCGGCTGCCGGCCCCTTGCTTCCCGTCTCCTGTTCGAGCTGCTTGACGAGCTTCTCGACCTGGGCGCGGTTGGGGTCCACCGTGCGCGCCTTCAAGAGGAACTTCTTGTAGAACTCGAGGGCCTTCGGCTTGTCGCCGACCTTCTCGTAGGTGCGCCCGATGTTCAGCAGGATCGGGGGAGCGGGGCGGAGCTCGTAGGCCTTGAGGAGCTCCTCGATCGCTTCCTTGTACTTTCCTTGCGTGTAGAGCTTGCGGCCGGCGGCGAAATGCTCCGCGGCCTTGTCCTCCTCGGAGCCCCCGTCGCTCTCCTCCTGAGCGAAGGCGCGCGGGGCGGACAGACAGAGCGTGAGCACCAGGGGGAGCAGCAGGAGACGCAGGTGGAGTCGCATCCGTGTTCGCCTATTGTGAGAAGGGGTCTACCCAGTCGCCGGAACCTTTTTTCGCCTTCGCGGCCGGCTTTTTGACAGCGGCGGGGCGAGGGGCCGCGGCGCGGCGCGGCTTTCTGACCTTGGCGACCTTGGCCTTCGGGGGGGCCGCCTCCTCGGTCTTCGGTGCGGGCGGAGCTCCCTCGGCGGCGGCGCTCCCCTCGGCCGAGGCCTCTTTGGCGTCGGGCTTGGCCTCCGGTTTCTCCTCGGGCGCGGTCGCCGCGGCTTTGGCCGTTCCCTCTGCGGCGGGGGCGGGGGCCGTCGCGTCGGCCGCCCCTGTTGCGGCACCGCCGGTCTCGCCCGCACTCCCCGCGGCCGCAGGAGCCGCGGTTCCCGGAGCGGGGGTCGCTGTCCCAGCCGAAGGGCTTCCGGCCGCAGCCGGAGCCGGCGCGTTCCCGGTTCCCTCCTTGGGAGCCGGCGCGGTCGAGGGCGACGCCGCGGCGCTCGTCCCCGCGGACGGAGTGGCCGGCGGCTCCGGGGACTTCATGAGGAGCTTCACGCCGAGCAGGACCAGACCTCCACCGAGGAGAAACGAGATCAGCACCACTCCCAGCAGGGAACGGCGAGGCGATTGCGAAGGGAGGGTCGCGGTCACGGCCGGGACGCGGTCCGTGGCGACCGTCGCGGCGAGGGGCGGAGCGGCCGTGACGCGGCTCGGGGGAGCCACGGACGGGGAGCTCTTCGCCGTCGCCGAAGCTTCCACGGCCGGCGCGGTGCCGGCGGGCGTCATCGGAGCTGCGCTCGCGGCGGGCGTCGGCATGGCGGCTCCCGGCGGGGGCGTAGCGGGGGCGGCCACGGGGATGCGCGCCAGCTCCGCCAGTTGCTGATCCTCAAAGGCGGTCCGCGGCAGCGCGTTGCTCCAGGACTTGGCCTCGATGACGAACCGGTCGAGGGCTGCGTCGAGGGACTCCCCGTTGGCGGCCTTGGCCGCCCGGGCCTCGGTCGGGGGGATGGTTGGGGAGAGCTTCGCGACGAACGCGCGCACGGAGCGCTCCTGCGGAAGCTCCACCACCTCGTCGTTCTCGTCGACGAACGCCTCCACTACCGGGGCGGGGCTGGACTTGGTGCCGGCTCCAGAGCGCGTTGCGGACGGCACGGCCTCGGCTGGCCCCGACTTGCGCGCGCTCCGCAGCGGCGCAGCGGCCTGTTCGGCCAGGGCGGCGAGCTCTTCCTCTTCCGAACGTTTTCCCTCGCTACCCGCCATCGCCGGCATGAGCTCCTCTCTTTTTTCCGTCGTGCCCACCGTCGCGGACTCCTTTGCGCGTGGATTGGTCACGGCTTCGCCGAAAAAATCCGAGACCACCCGTTGTTCGATGACCTTCGACAGATCCTCTAGGGAAACCCTGACCGTGTCCTCCGGGGATCGGTCCTGTCCATGAGCGACACCGCTAGGCCCGTTTTCCTTGGAGAGCAGGTCCAGCGGCGGCTCTTCCAGCGCAGATGGCTTCGTGGCTGCCCAGGCCTCCAGCGCGCTGCGGAGCTCGCCGACGCTGCGGAACCGGTCCTCCGGCCGATGCGCCAGGGCCCGCGCGAGGATCGCGTCGAACCCGGGCGGCACGTTGGGGGGGAGTTCCCGTTCGGCGCGTGCGTGCGCCCCCGCGATCTGTTCGAAGCTGCCCACCCATGGCCGACGCCCGCTGATCGCCTCGCAGCATATCACGCCCAGGGCGAAGATGTCGGAGGCGGTGCCACCCCGTCCTTCGAATTGCTCGGGGGCCAGATAGGCCGGGTCCGCGAAGGCGGCCGATCCGGCCTGGTCGGGCGCTGCGGGGGCGCCGGGGAGGAGGAACGCCGTGCCGAAGTCCGCGAGGCGCGTGGAGGGGCGCGTTCCGTCCCGGCCTCGCGTGACGAGCAGGATGTTCCGCGGCTTCAAGGCCCCGTGCGCGTACCCACGAGCGTGCACGGCCTCGAGCGCCAGACAGACCTGACCGGCCATGAGGAGCACCTGGCTGGCCGGCAGGCGCGCGCGCCGGGAGAGAACCTCGTGCAGGTCCATGCCGGGCCACAGCTCGCGCGCCACGAAGAAGCGCCCGTTGCTGGCCCACGCCCCGACGGAGGGGACCGAAAGGTGCGGGTGCGCCAGGTCGGCCAGCGCCTGCTGCTGCGCCCAGTAGGCCTCGATCTGCGTCACCAGACAGAGCGGGCCGTGGAGGACCTTCACCGCGGCGGCGCGGCCCCCTTGATCTTCGGCCGCGTAGGTCTGGCCTTGAGGGCCCGTACCGAGCCCCCGGACCAGGCGATATCCGCCGACTGTGCTCCCGACGAGCGACTGCACGTGACACCTTCTCGATGGGGCGCGGGGTCTGCACCCCCACCTCTCAGCCCGCCCCCGTTTGGCATAGCATTCGGATCGCTGTCAAGCACTTGCGAATCTGCTGGCTTGCCGGCGGTCGTCGGCCCGTCCGCGGGTGGGCCTTGGCCCCAGCGCGGGCCTCGAGTATGGTGCGCCGATGCGTCGCCCCCAAGGAAGAGGACAGCCGGAAGACCGTCGAGCCGTGCCGCAGCGGCGCGAGGGCGTGGTGCGGATACCCGAGGAGGTGGCGCGCCGGGTCCGGGACGGGCATCCGTGGATCTTCGAGGACGCGTTGCAGGGCCGCAGGGTCACGGTGGCGCCTCCGGCGGCGGTGGACGTGGTGGATGCCGACGGCCGGTTCGTCGGACGGGCGGTGGCCGGGGCAGAGGGGGCGCTGGTCCTCCGGGTCTTCTCGCGCGAACGGGGGGCGAACCTGGACGTGGCTCACGTTCGACGCGTGGTCGCGCGGGCCGCGGGGATGCGTCGGCGCCTGCTCGACCTCGGCCCGGAGTCCTGCTTCCGGGTCCTCGGCGGGGATGCCGAGGGCCTTCCTGCGGTGACGGTGGACGCGTACGGGGCCTACCTCGTGATCTCGCTTTACGCTTCGGTGGCGGACCACTGGCTCGAGCCTCTCGTGGCCGCGCTCGTGGCGGAATGGCGGCCGCTCGGCGTTTACGTCCAGCGCCGCTACGAGGCACCGCCCGCCGGGCGTGCACGGCCCGGTGCCACCCTCGTGGCGGGGAGCGCGGCGCCGCCCGAGGTCGCGGTGGCCGAAGGGCGGCTGCGTTTCGCCGTGGACGTGACGGCGCCCCTCGGGACGGGCCTCTTTGCCGACATGCGCCTCGGGCGTGCAGCGGTCGGCCGGCTCTCGCCGGGGCGGTCGGTGCTCAACTGCTTCTCGTACGCCGGGGCGTTCTCGGTGGTGGCTGCGGCGCACGGGGCTCGCTCCGTGACGAGTGTCGACGCGGCGTCCAAGGCGCACGGCCGCGCCCGGCGCAACCTGGAGCTGAACGGGCTCCGCGAGGACGACGGCCGGCACACCTTCGTGACGGGCGACGCCTTCGCCACGCTCGCCCGCCTGGCGGATCGTCGCCAGCGTTTCGATCTCGTGATCCTCGACCCCCCCACCTTCTCGACGGCCAAGGGCAAGACCTTCACGGCCATCAAGGACTATGCGGAGCTGACGACCGCCGCGCTCGCGGTGCTCGAGCGTCCCGGCCTGCTCTTCTGCGCCTGCAACGCGTCGAAGGTGAGCGCGGTGGAGCTGGACCGCGCGCTCGCCCGCGGAGCGGCCGACGCCGGTCGAGACCTCGTCGCCGTGGAGCGCGTCGGGCAGCCTCCCGACTTCCCCTCGGTCTCCGGTTTCCCCGAGAGCAACTACCTGAAGATCGTCGTGGGCTGGGCCGCGTAGCCGCCGACGACCGATCGACCGACCAACCAACCAAACGATCAATCGAAGAAGAGCCCCTTCAGCAAGAGGCCGCGCGCAGGTCCCTCACGGGACGTGCAATTCGACTGCACGGTAGGCCACCGGCTTCTCGCCGCGCAGCCCGAGCAGCGCCACCGGGAGGTCTCCCGAGCGGGCGAAACGGTGCTCGAGAAGGAACCCACGCCCCGTGCGTCGGAGGAGCGTCGGAGCCTCGGGGCCGACCCAGACCTTCAGCTGCTCGACGGTCTCTACCTCGAACCAGAGCCGATAGCGGAGCGGATCCGCGCCGTGTTGCGCGGCGTGCACGGAGATCGTCTCTCCCGCCGCCTCCTGCACGAGCGGCCGATCCGTAGGGAGGGCGAGGGCGCGCGGGCGCCTGGCCAGGGCGCGCAGCGTGTGATGGGCGAGGTCCGAGAGGTGTCCCTGCGAGACGGCGTCGGGTTCCTTCAGGCTGCCGTAGCGGACCGAGACGGCGATGAGGAAGCGCTCGGCCGTGACGGCGTCCACGACGAGCGCCACGTCCAGATGATCGTCCCCCGGGTAGCGGCCGGCCTTGTTGTAGATCTGCACCGGATGCTCGAGCGCCTGCGAGGCGCCGGGCTCGAGCTTCTCCGGCGTGCCGCGGAGCAACGCCCGGATGCGCAGCCGGTCCGCACGGCCGAGCGGGAAGCGACTCGCCTCGGGGAGCTCGTCGTGCAGCATGACCCGCCGGAGCACCTCCAGGAGCTCGAACAGCGTGGCGCAGTTCCCCTGCTGCGGGCACTCGGGATAGCTGCCGCGTCCGGCGCGCTCCGGGAGCGTGACGCGGCGGGGCCCCTCCTCGAAGGACATCTCCGGCGAGACGCGTAGCGTGGCGCCCGGGATCCGCTTGCCGTACCTGCGCTGGAGCACCATGCGAGGCAGGCCGGTCTCGGGCCGCAGGTACTCCTCGTTCAGGGCGTCGAAGCCGGCGATCAGCGCGAGCCGGTTGTACTCGGTGTTCGTGCTCAGCCCGAGCGCCTTGTCGTAAAGCTCGCGTACGGTGCCCGAGTAGCGCCCTTCGGCATCAGTGAACGCGACCCTCGCGGCACCCGAAAGACCGTGTTTGTGGAGCGTCCAGAGGGCCCCGACCGTGGTCATGAGCTTGACCGTGGAGGCGGGCCAGTACCGTCCTGGCGAGTAGACGAACCCCGAGTCCCCGAGGCTGAAGTACTGGAACGCGGGCTGACCGACCCCCGGGACGACGCGCGCGGCCAGCAGAAAGGTGTGCGGGGGCAACGTGTAGCGCGCCGCCTCGAAGGACGCAGCGAGGCTTCGGCGATCCGCGAGCCGCTCGACGAGTCGGAACCAGTCGGGCGCGGCGGCGTGCGCCGTGCGTCCCGTGTGCG
This sequence comes from Deltaproteobacteria bacterium, assembly GCA_020848905.1. Lineage (NCBI taxonomy): Bacteria > Pseudomonadati > Myxococcota > Myxococcia > Deltaproteobacteria bacterium. The sequence continues at coordinate 504,690 of JADLHG010000042.1, read as the reverse complement.
GCGCAATCGGCCGGAGCCGAGGCGCCGGCGCTCGACCGACGGTTGCCCGAAGCTCTCGGCGTCCCCCGCAGGCTCCGAGGAGCACGAGGGCGACCCAGGGCGCCCATCGTCGACGGACGGGCATCCAGTTCATGGGCACTTCGAAGGTGGGCTGGGGAGCGCGGTCAAGGACGCGCCGAGGGCTCAGGAGCGGGTCTTCGCCTCGACGAGCTTGGTCTCCGCGAGGTACACCTCGACGACGGAGCGGACGTCCTCCGTGAAGCGGACCTTGCCGGCCGCGATCTCGCGCAGGGCGGTGACGGCGGGCTTGTTGTCGCAGTGGACGAGCGCTCTGGCTCCCTTGCTCAGGTCGCGGGCGCGGGCTGCCGCCAGGATGACTAGCGCGAAGCGATTCCCCAGGTTCTCGAGACAATCTTCAACCGTTACTCGTGCCACGCATCGACCTCCGTACGTCCGAACTTCACGCCCGTGGTCAGGATTGACGAAGCCTCGCTTTCGCGCATGACAGACGTGCGAAGGGCGGCCACACGGGCAGGCTATTCTACGGGCTTCGGGGGTCGTGTCAATGATGAATTGCGACGAGATTTCGATGTCTTGCGCTGTGGCGCGCTTGAAATGCCGCTCGCGGGGCAGTATCCTTGGACGGTTCGAGATCGAGGGACACGGCCCCTCCGCGGAAGAGCGCTGCGATGGTGTCGATCAAGGTGAACTGGCCCGACGTGGAGACGGCCTTCGAGCGAAACTCGCCGGGCCTGACGAGCTACATCGACCGCGTGACGGGGGAGGTGCTCGTCGTCCTCGACGGGGCGCCGGAAGATGCCGAGAAGCGCGAGCTCCTCCTCCATCAGCCGGACCGGTACGTCAAGATCGACCCCGCCTCCTCGCGGGAACAGTACCGCTGGATGGAGCGGTTCGTGGTCACCGTCGAGGACGATGCGCTGCGGGACCGGCTCCTGGTGTCCATCGACGGCAAGGGCGCCTTCCGCCGCTTCAAGGACGTGCTCCTGAGCTACCCGGCGGAGCGCGAACGGTGGTTCACCCATCGCGCGGACCTGCTGCGGTATCACGTCAATCGGTGGTTCGAGTCGCGGGACCTCGAGCCGGATCCGCCACCGCCGTGGGGAAACGTGGAGCTTCCACCGGAGCCGGTGGATCCGCTGCCCAGGGTGAACTCGACCGGAGAGGGGCCCGCCGAGGTGCTCCGCAAGCAGGTGAAGTCGCTCGTGGACGTTCTCCCCGCGGGCGAGCTGCACTCGGCGCGCGTGTTCCTCGAGTACCTTCGTGACCGGGGAAGCGCGGAGCTGAACGGCAGCCGAGGCAAGCTAGACCCGCGACGGCCGTTTCGGCGACGCAGCGACGGGGGACTGACGGAGTCCGACCTGGCGGAACTCGCCGAGGAGGACGAGGTCGAGGATCCCGTGGAGAACCAGCCGACCGAGCCGCTCCACGCCCTGAGGTAGCGACCGGGGATCCTTCCTGCGGGGCCCGTTCGCCACAGCTGCTACACTACGTTGCCCATGAGAGCGCGCGCTTCAAGACCCTTCACGACCTTCGTCGGTGTGGACCTCGGCGGAGGCAAGGGGAAGAACACGGCAGTGGCGCTCCTCCAGGCGAAGGGGGAGACCGTGCGCGTGCGCTACGTCGGGACGCGGACGCCCGACGGCGAGCCGTACTACGACGAGCAGCTCATCGCGTTCCTCCTCGCGCATCGCGACGCGGCGCTGGTGGCGATCGATGCGCCGCTGGTCCCGACCGTGTGCGTGCGTTGCCGTCTGCCCGAATGCGTCGGGCTCGGCGCGTGCGAGGACAGGGTCGTGCGCTGGTTCCGCGAGCGCGGCGATCCGCTGGTGCGGGGGCAAGACGCGGGAGGGCCGAACGGAAAGCCTGCCACGACCCCTTACACGCAGCGGGCCTGCGAGGTCGTGCTGCAGCGGGAGCACGGGATCACCCCGCGCGAGACGCTCGGCCAGGGGATGGGCCCGCTGACCGCGCGCGCCCACTACCTGCGCCGGGCGCTGGAGCGGCACTTCCGCCTGAACGCGAACCTCATCGAGGTGTATCCGAAGGCCACCGTGCACGCGCTCTTCAGCGCCGACCGGGCGCGACGCTACAAGCGCGAGGTGGACACCTGGCGCACGCGGGCCGAGCTCCTCGAGGAGCTGTCGCACTCGCTGCGCTTCGAGGTGTGGCGCGAGGGGTGCTTGAGCAACGACCACTGCTTCGACGCGGTGCTCTGCGCCTACACGGGCTACCTCTGGGCCACCGAGGGCTGGACCCTCCCCGAGCGGGACCGGGAGGTCTTCGAGGACGACGGATGGATCTGGTTTCCGCCGCCGGCGGGGGAGCGGGGCGCTATTTCCGGCCCATGAGCAGGACCAGCACGGCCTTCTGCGTGTGCAGGCGGTTCTCGGCCTGATCGAAGATGACCGAGCGGGGGTGGTCGCAGATCTCGTCGGTGACCTCCTCTCCGCGGTGCGCGGGGAGGCAGTGCATGAAGATGGCGTCCTTGTCGGCCTTGCCGAAGAGCGCGGCGTTGATCTGGTAGTCGTGCAGGTCTCGCAGCCGCTGGGCCGACTCGGCCTCCTGCCCCATCGAGGTCCACACGTCGGCGTAGACCACCTTGGCCCCCTGGACTCCGCGGACGGGGTCGTGAACCACGTCGATGCGCGCCCCCGTCGCCTTCGCGTCCTCGCGCGCCTGGGCCAGGATCTGCGCGTCGCACTGGTAGCGGCCCTCGGGGGTGGCGAGCGTGAGGTGTACGCCCAGCTTGGCCGCGCCGAAGGCCAGCGAATGAGCCACGTTGTTGCCGTCGCCCACGTAGGTCACGGGCAGGCCGCGGATGTCGCCGAAGCGCTCGCGCATGGTGAGGTAGTCGCAGATGGCCTGGCAGGGGTGTAGCAGGTCGCTGAGACCGTTGATCACGGGGACCGAGGCGTACTTCGCGAGCTGCTCGATGTCGTCGTGCGAGAAGACGCGCGCGACGATCCCGTTCACGTAGCGCGAGAGGACCCGCGCCGTGTCGGCGACGCTCTCGCCGCGACCGATCTGGAGCTCGTTTTGCCCCATGGCCAGCGCGTGGCCGCCGAGCTGGAACATGCCCGTCTGGAAGGAGACGCGCGTCCGGGTCGAGGGCTTCATGAAGATCAGCGCCAGCGTCTGGTGGGCGAGCGCCGAACGGTACCGCTCCGGATGCCGCTTGATCTCCACGGACAGCGACAGGATCTCCTCCAGCTGCGCGACCGACAGCTTGTGGAGGCTCGTGAGGTCTTTCCAGGCCATGGCTCGCTCCTCTCAGGTGATGTGGTCTTGGGGAGGTGCCGGAGAAGGGGGTCGAACCCTTACGCCCGCGAAGGGCACGGGATTTTGAGTCCCGCGCGTCTGCCGATTCCGCCACTCCGGCTGGCACCGCCGCCGGCTCGAGCCGGCGGGACGTGACTACTTACCGCTCCGGGGTCGTGCCCGTCAATGCTGGGGTGGGAAGAGTCAAATGCGAGATTGGTTACAAAAAAAAATGCTTGAATGAAAAATAGTCGTCGAACATACTAATTCCTGCGGCACAGATGGCGATGGGGCCATCAGGGACCGCAGGGAGTTTCGCCCATGACGACCAATCCAGCTGGCAGGGTGGCAGGAATGGTCGTCGTGGCGGTGGTGCTCCTGGCGCACACTGAGGTGGCCCAGAGCTACAACCTGAGAAAGAGCAGCGACGGGAAGGTCCTGATCTGGAGCCAGGAACAGGTCGAGGTGGTGATCGACGTCTCCGCCGTGCCCACGCTGGCCGGGGCTGCTGACGCGGTGCGTGCAGGGTTCGCTGCGTGGACCTCGGCGGGCGTGCCGGTGCGGGTCGTGGACCGAATGGCCGGGGGAGCCACGAAGGCGGGGAACGACGGGCAGAACGTGGTGCGGTGGGTCACGGCGAACTGGCCCTACGGCAAGGAGGTCGTGGCCATGACGGTGTCGAGCTACAAGGCCTCCACGGGCTTCGTCTCTGACGCCGATGTGCTGCTGAACGCCGTGCATCACCGATGGGCCACGGCCCCGAAGTCCAATCAGGGGCAGTTCGACGTGCAGAACGTGGTGACGCACGAGGCGGGGCACTTCTTCGGGATGGCGCACGATTCTGCGCACGCCGAGTCGGCGATGTATCCGGATACGCCGCCGGGCGAGACGAAGAAGCGCGGCCTCTCGGCGGACGACCGGGCGGGGATCGCCGCGCTGGTCGAGGAGATCAATCGCCGTCGGCGAGGGCAGGCCGCTCCCGTCGCGCCGCCGAAGCAGCTCTCCGCGCAGTCCTCGGGCGATGGCGCGCCCACGCCGGGGGCGTCCGGGGAAGTGGCTCCGGCTCCCGACGAGGGGGCGGACCCCGTGGCGGCTGGCGGGTGCGCGGTCGGCGCTCGCGGCGCGGGTCCGGGCTACGGGTGGCTGGCCCTGCTTGCCGGCGTGCTGGCGCTCCGTCGGCGCCGGCTGGTCGTGACCGCCTTGCTGCTCCTCGCCCCGTTTCGGGCCGGGGCCACCGTGGTGCAAGAGCTCTCGGTGGAAGAGCTGGCGCGTGCGTCCGAGGTGGTGGTGGATGGTCAGGTGGTGCGGAGTATGGCGCGTCGGGTGGGCGGCATGATCGTGACCGACCACGAGGTACGCGTGGCGCGCTGCCTGAAGGGTGCGTGTAGCGCCGTGGTCGTCCTGCGTACGCTGGGCGGCGTCATCGGGGACGAGGGGATGCACGTGGAGGGGATGCCGAAGGCTCGCCCGGGTCAGCAGGTGGTCCTCTTCGGGCGTCGTGACGGGCAGCAGGTGCTGACGGCCATCGGGCTCGCGCAGGGCCTTTTCGAGCGCGTTGGGTCGCAGGCCCTACGCGACCTCCGGGGGCTGCAGCTGCTGGAGAAGGTCCAGGGCGGCGCGCCGCAGCTCCACGAGGGGCGGGTCGAACGGATCCCCCTCGTGCGTATCGAGGCGCTCCTCGGCTTCCAGGCGCGGGGGCAAGCGACCACGCAGCTCCCGGCGGTCGCCGGCGGCGTTCAGTAGATCGCGTCCAGGAAGAACAGGGTCCGCAGGTCGTCGGCCGTGCCGGCGAGTCGCGCGAGCACGGCGGCCCGGTCTCCGCCCGGCAGGTCGGGCAGATTCGTGACGAGCTGACGCACGCGTTCGAGCTGCGCGAGCGCATCGCCTACGAGCTCGCTCTGGGCCTCCGGGGGCGGGAGGTCGCGCGCGCTGGCCTGCAGGACGGGGGGCACGAGCGCCACGCGACAGAAGGGGCGCTCGGTACTCTCTTCGCGTCGGTTTCGCCGGTCCGCCCGGGCCGAGGGACGGGGCGATCTCGCGGTTCGCATGACCATCGACGGTAGAGGGGCGAGAGGAGGCGGGCAACTTTCCGCCCGGCCGGGGGGTTACCAGGGCGAGATCTTCAGGTTGTCGAACTGCAGCTCGGACTCCCAGTTGTTGAACCCGAGATGAGCGTGCCGCTCGCCTTCGAGCGGTACCGGGTCGTCCATCGACAAGAAGGGCTTGCCGTCGACGAACCATTCCACCTTCTGCCCCTTGCGCTGGATCTTCCAGCGATACGTCCGCCCCGTCTCCACCTTCACGTCCGAACGGGTCTTGCGATCCGCCCCGTGCTCGTCGAGCCGACAGAGTGCCGAGATGGTGTTGCCCCAGCCTCCGAAGACGAAGACGTAGCTGCTCGCCAGGTAGGCCCCCTTGTCGGTGGCGTGCGTTCGGCCGTCGCCCCAGGCCTCGACCTTGATGTCGCCGTCGCGCGACTTCGAGGTCACGTCGAACTCGATGACGGCGTCCCGCGGGAGCTGCTTCTTGAGCCAGAGGGGGTGGTTGTAGGCGCCCTTCACGGCGAGCTTTCCGTCCCTGAGCTCGTAGGGCCCACCTGTGTTGAAGTACGCGGTTCCGAGCTCGGGGCGGTCGAAGGCGTCCGAGAAGGGCGCCGTGATGACCTCGGGCTTGGTGCAGGCGAAGCAGAAGGGAACGGTGAGCAGCAATGCAGGTAGGCGCATCAGGACCTCCGGCCAGTTGGCGCAGCCTACGCCGGCGCGCGGGAGGACGCCAGAGCCCGGCGGCAATCGACGCCCGAGGGCCTCGGCGGGGGTCTAGCCCTCTCGCGCCGCGTCCTCGGTGTGCCGCGCCAGCCAGCGTTCGACCTCCTCGTCGCGCGGGGGCGGGCCGGCGAAGCGTTCGAGCTCCATCATGAGCGCTTCGGCGCTCTCGGCCCGGGCTGCCTCGCGGCGGAGGGGCTCCACCTCGCCAGCGAGCGCCGCCGCGTCCGGGGGCCGATCGTTCGGTTCGGGAGAGAGCAAGGATTCGAGCAGGCGGAGGAGGAGGGGCGACAGATGCGGCGGCACGCCGGCGAGCGCTGGCTCTAGCGCCGCCGGCTCGAGCAGGCCGAGACCCGGGGCGGGCCGCAGTCGGTCGAGGGTCGCGCGGCCGAGGACCGCCTCGGCCAGGAGGACTCCGCAGGCGTAGAGGTCCGTCCGGGGGTCGGGCGCCTCGCCCTGCCACTGCTCGGGAGCCATGTAGGCGCGCGAGCCCACGGCTCCGTCGGTCTCCTGGGGGGAGTCCCCGGCGTGCGCGATGCCGAAGTCCGTGAGCAGGATGCGGCCGGCACCCCGTCGGGGGCGTTCCCTAAAGAGCAGGTTCTCCGGCTTGAGGTCGCGGTGCACGATGCCCGCTCGGTGCATCGGTCCGAGCGTCTCCGCGAGCTGCGCGATCCAGTCGAGCGCCACCGAGAGCGCGACTCGGCCCTCCGCGAGGAGCGCAGCCACGGTGCCGCCGGCGCAGTATTCCATCACCACCAGGTTGTTCGCCTCGTCCAGGTCGTAGATCGTCACCACGCCAGGGTGTGCCAGCGCGGCCGCGAGGCGCGCCTCGGCGAAGAGCTGGGCTCGGTCGTGCGCCCGGTTTGCGACGGAGGGGTGCAAGACCTTGAGCGCCACCGGCCGGCCGAGGCTGCGATCGAGCGCGGCGTAGACGGTGCCACCGCCGCCGCGACCCACCTCGCGCTCGATGAGGAAGCGCCTCAGCTCGCTGAGCTCCTCGGGAGCGATCAGCGTGGCGTCGGCGCTCGCGGAGGGTCGTGGCTGCTGGCGGCGAAGCGCATCGGCCCGGGCGCGAGCGCGAGGAAAGGCGAAGTCCCAGGCCAGCACCAGCTCGTAGTGCTCGAGCGCCGCGGCGAGGTCGGACTCGCGGGCCTTCTGCTCCGCCAGGAGGAAGTGCGCGTGTGGCGCGGTGCGGGGGTCCTCGAGGAGCTCTACGAGGAGCGCGGCGGCTTCTCCCCGCTCTCCCCGGCGATCGAGCTGCGCGGCGAGGCGGAGCCGGAGAAACGGCTCGCCGGGGAAGCGATGGCTGGCGCGGCGCAAGAGCTCGAGCGCCTGGCGTGGGCGGCCACGGGTCTCCACGGCCTCGACGAGCTGGAGGAGCTCGGCGACGTTCGGTGGTGCGACGCCTGGGCCGGGGGCCAAAGACAGCCGGCGCTCCAGCTCGAGCTCTTCGGCGGGCGGACCCGCTTCCGAGGCGTCGAGGGCCGGGGGCGCGCCGGCGGAGGGCAGGGGCGCGCCCGAGGCCTGGCCCGCTGGGGGCTCACCGTCCGTCTCGGTCCCGCCAGCCGGGGGCGATAGCCAGCCGAGGAGGCGGGAGAGCAAAGAAGGCCGCGGTGGTTCGGTCATCCCTCCAACACGTCGACGCGTCGGTCGTCGACCTCCAGGAGATCGCCGCGCGCGAGCTCCGCGCGGTCGGTGACGCGCGACCCGTTCAGCCGAAGGACGACAGAGCCGGCGCACCGCACCACAGGGCACCCCTCGACGAAGCCGAGCTCGAGCGCAGGGAGGAGCGGGTCGAGCTCCGCCAGGGGCAGGGGTGCGCGAGCGACGTAGGCCACGAGACCGGCGTCGAGTCCACGGACGACGTCGAGGCGCAAGATGCCCGGGTGATCCTCGACGGGCGAGGCGCGCACGGCGCAGCTCTCGCCGAGGCCGATCTCGGGACCGTAGGGGAGGGGGACGCGACCGCCGATCGGGACTCCGCCGAGCGTCGTGCCGTTCCGACTCCCCGCATCCTCGACGACAAAGCCCTCGGCCGCCGCGTCGAGGCGCACGTGACAGCGAGAGACCGAAGGGCCGCGCACCACGAGGTCGCAATCGGCGTCGCGTCCGAGGGTCAGCGGAAGACGCCCCAGGATCCAGTAGCGGCGCTCGGCGAGACCCAGGCAGACGCGGTGGGAGCGGAGCACGCGTCGCTCGAGCTCGGTGAGGAGGCGACGGGACTCGCCCTTCTCCTCGGCCGCCGCGACGCACTCGGTGAGGGCGCGGAGCGCGGCCAGACGTTTGCCGGCCTGCCAGAGGGCTTCGTGGTCCCTGAAGCGGCTCTCCGCCGTGCGACGGCGAGCGTCTTGCTCCTCCTGCTCGCCGAGAAGCGCTTCGACGCGATCCACCAGGCCGGCGCGGGCGTAGGCCGCCGCGGCGCTCTCCCGGTCGCCGAGGCTCTCGTGGCACTCGCCGGCGTCGATCCAGCTCTCCCCCGCATCGAAGAGCTCTGCCGCCTCGCGAAGCAGCTCGTGCGCTGCGACCGTGGCGCCCCCCTGCTCCTCGGCGCGGCTGCGCAGAGCGGCGCCGAGCAGCCGCCGGACGGCGATCCGCCGCGGCGGGTCCTCGGACGCGAAGGAGAGCGCCTGGCGGAGACAGCGCACGCGGCCGTCCAGCGTGGCCTCCTGCCGCGCCAGGGCCAGGTGCATGTCGGAGACCTTGCCCATCTCGCCGCAGAGCGCGTAGGCGCGCGCCGCCGCGAGGTAGTCGCCCTCAGCCTCGGCAGCGAGCGCTCTGCGGTAGTCCGGCGAGAGGAGACGCTGAAGGAAGCCCATCGGCACCGTCGACTTTAACCCAATTCCTCGGGGTGGGGAGCCCTCGGCATTGCGGCTTCCCGGAGAGGTGCCCTATCCTCGGTGCCGGATGCTCGAGCACGTCGCCCCCCACCAGACGCGCTACGTCGTGCCCGGGCTCGTCTCCGACGCGCGCGGCGTCGCGCTCGGGCGCTTCTGCGCTGTGCTCTTGCCCTCCGTCGATCGCGTCGTCGGCCTCTTGCGGGGGCTGTCGGAGGCGATCAGCCTGGACGAGATCCTGGCAACCCTGCGGGTCGTCCAGCTTCGAACGCCGCTCGCGAGTCGCGAGTTCCTGGTGCTAGTCCCCGTGACCAACTCCCATTCGGCCGACGGGGTCGCGGCCGTAGGCCGGCTTGTGGGAGGGCTCGTCTTCACGGGCACGAACAAACACTTCGTCCGGTTTCGTGACCCGCGGGCGCCTCTCGGCTACGACGTGGACAGCCTGCACGCCGGGGGCGGCGACTTCGTCCTCTACGCGGCGGAGTTCGTGCAGGCTTATGCCCAAGAACGAGACCTTTCCGTCGCGCAGCTCGTCCTTGGTCTCTCGGTGCTGCCCGACCGAGGCGAGGAGCTCGGCGCGAACGAACGGCTGATCGTGCGGGTGGTGCGAGGGCTGTGGCCGGCGGTGCTGGGCTACCTGCACCGCAACAACGTGCCGTGCCAGGCCGCGGCGTGCGAGGGCTCGGGGCCGGAGGCCGCCGAGGGGCCGTTCTATCTGCTGCGCGTGGAGGGACTCCCCGCGCGCATGTTCGGGATCCTGCGGAGCCTCCCCGGCGTGGAGCTCTACCGCCAGCGCGCGGAGCGGGCCGCGGTGGAGCTCGGGTATCGACATCCCGTCGAGCTCTCCTCGTGCGCGAGCATCTTCGGCGAGGGGCGCTACTACCTCTTCTCCGGGCGGCGAGATCGCCTCGAGGTGGTGGAGGGCGAACCGGTCTACGTGGCTGCTCGTAGCCTGGTGCGTCTCGGGCCGGTGGCGGAGCGGCCGCCGACGCGGGAGCTGCGTCCGCTGCCGGCCGACGGGGTGTCGGTGCCACTGCGCCTGGTGGTGGCGGCGGGAGCGACGCCCCGTGTCTCCGCGTCCCGCATTCCGTCGGGACAGGAAGGGTGGCTGAAGAAGCTGGTCTACCTGCTGCCCCCGCCGGTGCTTGCCAGCTACACGGTCTGTCGCACCGAGAGCGCCGTCTACCTGCTGCGCGAGGGGGGAGTCGACTTCGTGCCCCTCGGCGAGCAGCACTACGCGGCGGCGCCCGGCATCTTCGTCCCTCTCGGGTATCAGCTCCTGCCGAAGGTGCACCCCGAGGTCCTCGTGCAGCACCTCGGGGGCTCCGCGGAGGTGGTGCACTTCTTCGAGCGCGAGGGGGCGACGGTGGTGCGCCTCCCGCGCGCGGCCTTCCAGCCGCTCGCCCGGGCCATCCTGGCGCCGGTGACACTCGCCGCGCCGGAGCGTCCGACGCCGACCGCCGAGGAGGCGCGTCCGACGCCGGTGATCGCCAACGAACCCGTGGGGTGGTTCCCGCTCTGGGGCTTCACCGGGGGCTCGGGGGAGTAGGCGATGTGGGCCGAGGACTTCCTCAACCGCTTCGCCGGGCCGCTGGTCGCGGGGGGAGAGGTGCACGTGGGTGAACCGCTGGACGCCGAGGACCTCGAAGCGCTCGTGCGGGCCCCGATCGACGGGACCGAGGGCGCGGCGCGGCTGGACGCGGCTCGCCAGCAGATCGTCGGGCAGCTGTGGCTCTACCCGCTCGACACCGCGCTCGACGAGCTCGACTGGAAGCTGCTCGTCGGGATCCATAACACGCTCTTTCTCAGTCACCCCTCGGTGCGGACCTGGAGGGCGAGCTCGTCCGGCGTCGCCCGGGTCGAACGCTTCACCGCGGCGTGTCTCGGTCCCCCGCCGGTGGAGCGCGAGGAGGAGGCGGTGCTGCGCCACAGTCTGGTGCGCGGGGTGATAGAGCTCGTGCGCACCGACGTGAAGATCCACTTCTGGGCCGGGACGCGCTCGTTCGAGGGGGCCGAGCCGCCGGCGCGTCTCCTCCGGTGGCGCGAGGTGCGGCAGGTCGAGGAGCGCCGTACGACCGTCCGCTGGCTCGAGTCCGCGCTCTCCCCCGTGCAGCACCGGCTGCTGTCGCTCCTGCTCTCCGCGTCGCCCCTCACCGCGCTGGTCACGCCGCTCCGCCCGGCGCCCCCGTTTCGCTGGATGGACGGGGTCCGGCTCCTCCGCGGTCGCCGTCTCGCGCGGCTCGTCGCGCACACGTATCTGGCGCTCGGGCTGCCGGAGGTGGAGGCGACGCTCGCGGCGGACTTCTGGGAGCTCGTGCACCGCGCGGCCTCGGCGCGCGGTCGGGAGGCCTCGGAGCTGCCGCCGGAAGGCGCGTTGCGGCTCCTCGTGGGACTGATACAGTACCTCTTCGCCTGCGTCTGTCTGGCGGGCGACCCCCCGTCGGTGGATGCGGCCACGGAACCCGCGCGCGCGCTGTCCTCCGTGGCCGTCGCCGGCCAGCGCTGCGGGTTGACGCCTCCGGAGCTCGGGGGGTCTGCGGCCGGCAGGCGGTACCGCGAGTGGGTCGGCAAGTGCGACCGGGCGTTCGGTGAGGCGGCGGGACAACTGGCGGCCGACTTGGGCGCCGCCCTGGAAGCGATGCGATGAGCCCACAACTCCCGCAGGTCGAACAGCGTCTCCAGCTCGTCGCGCGCGTGCAGGAGGTGGGGCGCGTGCTGGACCGCACCTTCCTCGACAAGCAGGAGGCCGTTCGCCTGATGATCGTGGCGGTGCTCGCGGGGGAGCACATGGTCGTGGTGGGCCCGCCGGGGACGGCGAAGTCCGCCATGGTGCGCACCTTCGCCCGACTGATCGAGGCCCGCTACTTCGAGTACCTCCTCACGCGCTTCACCGAGCCGAACGAGCTCTTTGGGCCGGTGGACATGGCCGCGTTTCGCCAGGGAGAGTACTCGCGACGCGTGCAGGGGATGCTTCCCGAGGCAGAGATCGTTTTTCTCGACGAGGTCTTCAAGGCGAACAGCGCGATCCTCAACTCGCTCCTCACCCTGCTCAACGAGCGCGTCTACGCGAACGGTCGCCACGTCCTGCGCTGCCCGCTCCTCTCCGTCTTCGGCGCCTCGAACGAGACGCCGAACGACGAGAACCTGCAGGCCGTCTTCGACCGTTTCTTGCTGCGCGTGCGGAGCGACAACCTGGACTCCTACCACTTCCACGCCCTCCTCGGGCGGGGGATCCAGCAGGAGCTGATGCAGCTGCAGGGGGGCCTCGACCGGCTGAGCCCCGTGCTCGGGCACGACGAGCTGATGGAGCTGCGGCGCGTCTTCCCCTCGTACATGACCTTCTCGGAGGAATTCCTGGCGACCTACAAGGGGCTGGTCTTTCAGATCCGTTCCGAGGGGATCAGCCTGAGTGACCGACGGACGATCAAGCTCACCAAGCTCTTCGCGGCCTCCGCGCTCCTCGACGGTCGGGCGCAGCCGTGCGACGCGGACTTCTTCGTGCTGCGCCACATCTGGAACAACCAGGACCAGGCGGACCTGCTCGAGCAGATCGTGGCTCCCGTGGTGGACCGGTACTACCGCGAGCACCCGCAGGAGCGACGCTTCATCGGGCCGCAGGCCGGCCTGGAGGAGCTCCTCGGCGAGCTGCAGCTCATTCGCGACCTGCTCACCCGGGGCGAGACGCTGAGCGACATCCAGCTCTTCTCGCAGCTGAAGAACCTCGGGGAGATCAAGAGCGCGCTGCAGACGCTGGACAGCGACGCCGCACGGAGGATGGTGGTCCAGGTGGACCAGCTTCTCGAGAGCGTCTTTTCCTCCTCGAAGTTCGCCTGATCGACCGATGACGGTGGCGGGGGGGGAGGGGCGGCGGAGTTATCTGGAGCGGCAGCTCTCGACGCTGGCGCTCTGCCGGGTCAAGGCTCCGAGCGGCATGGCGCTCCTCCGCGTCGCGGGATGGCACAACGGCCTCGTGCGGCTCGGGGTCCCGCTCCCGCTCTTCGTGGTTCACGACCTGGGGCTGCTCCTCACGGGGGTAGGGAGCGGGGCGATCCGGCGGCTCGCCGAGAGCCCGGGCTCGGCCTGGGAGCGCGGAGAGCTCGCCGGCTACACGCGCCTCCTCGAACAGGTGGCGGAGAGCGAGCTCTGCGAAAGGGGGGCCGGCTGGCGGCTGCGCGACGACCTCGTGGCGGTGCTCCTCAGCAAGTTGCTGCGCGCGATTCAGAGTCGCTGGCCGGCGCGTCGGAGCTGGGTGAAGTCCGAGCTCCTGCCGCTGGACCCGGGCGCCCTCGCCCGCGCGGCGGGCCAGGAGACCTCAGCGTACGACCTCGGGCCGATCCATTCGCTCGTCGTGCACCTCGTGGAGCACCGGCTCTACGTCTTGACGGCGCTCGAGCAGATCGACCTGGACACGCTGCGCCTCCTCTCGCTCTTTCAGCACCAGGGCGGGGGGGCGGTGCTGGATCTGGCGGATCTGCTGAACGTCTTCTCCTCGCCCGAGGCGAACGGCGTGGTGAACTTCTCCATGGAGCTGCTCCCGTCGGTCCTCGAGACCCGGAGGCCGACCGGCGTCCAGACCCTCGCCATGGACGGGTACGCGAGCCTCGAGCGCCGGGGGAGCGTGGACTCGGTCGTGATGAGCGAGCTGGCCTACGACGACGACATCTTCGAGCAGAAGCTGGCGGACCACGAGCTCTACTACTACGGGCACGAGAAGCAGCGCACGGAGGAGCGTCAGCTCCACTACTTGCTCGTGGATTCCAGCGCCTCGATGCGAGGGGAGCGCGAGATCTTCGCCCGAGGCGTGGCCCTGACGCTCATCAAGAAGCTCACGCTCCAGGGGCACGAGGTCTGCTTTCGGTTCTTTGACAGCCGGCTCTACGAGGCGGTGCGCGTGGTCGGGGGGGGAGAGGCCGCCGTGCCGCACCTCCTCTGCTTCCGGTCGGAGCGCGGTCGCAACTACGCGCGCGTCTTCCGGCAGCTTGTGGGCGAGCTGCGCCGCCTGAGGCGCCAGGACCGGCGGACAGTGGTCCTGTATCTCCTTACGCACGGGCAGTGTCACGTCGGCGTCGAGCTGATCGAGGAGCTGGCGGCAGCGGCGTTCCTCTACGGCGTCTTCATCCTGCCCTCGTCTCCCCTGCACCTCGAGTACCTGCCGAGCCTGCACCGGTACCAGATCGTGGAGGCCGAGACCCTGCGGAGCCGCAGCAGCTCCGTGGACCGCGCGCGACAGATCGTGGACGACGCGAGCGATGCGCTGGCCGGGAGCGCCGCGGCCCGCGCTGGAGCGGAAGGGTAAGGGCAAGGGTGGACGTCTACGCCACGGCACGTCAGGCGGCTTCTCTCCTCGAGCGCGGTCGCTTCGTGGAGGCGGCGGGCCTCTACCGGTCGGTGGTCGGTTCGGCGCACACCGCCGACCTGGCCTACGACGACTGGCTCTCGGGGCTCGCGACGGCGCTCGTGAGCCTGGGGAAGCGGCGGGCCGCGGCGTACGTGCTCCTGTACCTGCATCGCTTCGACCAGGCGATGGGGCTTCTCGGCGAGGCCCCGGGGGTCGACCGGGCCCGCGTGCTCGAGCAGCAGGGGGAGTACCTGGAGGCGGCGCGGCTCTACGAGGAGGCGGGAGCCCTGGTCCACGCGGCGATCGCCTTCGAGCGCGGAGGAGACGCACAGCGCGAGACGGGCCGGTCCGCACCCTGCGCCGCGTGCGGCACGGTGAGCCCCCCGTATGCGATGCACTGCAACGGGTGCGGTGAGAGGCTTCGGGCCGCCACGGACGGTGGCGCGGGCCCGTACGCGGACGCGAGGCGCTGCTGGCGGCGGCTCCTCGGAGACACGCGATTGAGCGCCGCTCCCTACGAGGCGGCCCTGGTCTGTTTCAACCTCGGCACCTGCGAGCTCCGGCTCGGGGACGAGGGGGGACGGCGGACCCTCGTCGAGGCGCAGCGGCTGCTCGAGGAGGCGGCGGACCTCTTCGAGACGCAGGGGCGACGAGAGCGGGCCTTCGACTGCTATCAGATCCTCCTCGAGCTGGGGCGACGGAGCGGGGCCTTCGAGAACCTGGCCGAGGGATACCTGAACTGCATCCGGATCCTGAAGGAGGACCACCTCAAGTACTACGTGCTCCAGTACTACGAGGACTTTCTGCGCGAGGCCTCTCGACGGGAGGAATTCCAGGCGGCCGCCTCGCTGTACCACGAGGCGGCGGACTACTGCGTCCGGACGGGCCTGATCTACGACCGCTACTACCTGCGGGCCGCGGCAGAGACCTGGATGGCCGCCGCCGAGAAGTGCGTGCGCGACCAGCGGGGCGCCGAGATGGCCGAGAACGCGTACCTGGCCGCGGTCGAGTGTTTCAACGGCCTGGGAGATTACGTAGGTGTCGGGGAGGCGTACGCGCGACTCGCCGCTCTTCCGCTCTCGCACCGGAAGGCCGAGCGGTATCGGGTCATCGCAGGCCGCTACCGCGGCGCGCCGCGGGCGGTCGAGGCCCCGCCTGCGTTCCCCGAGTACCTGCGGCAGGCGCACGCCTATCCAGACATCTGGTACATGGACCTGGTGGAGTGGGAGGACGACGGTGCGCCCGAGGCCATCTGCGCCCCGGTGGTGGGCGACACACGCTATCCGGAGATCGTGCGGCGTCGCGCGCTGACCCTGCTTCTCGACCTCCTCGACGGCCGGGGGGACGATCCGGCCGGTCTGGCGGCGATCGCCGAGGGCCTCGGGGACCTGCAGATCTACCCCGTCCTGAGCCCGCTCGAGCGCCTCTTTGAGCAGTCCGGAACCCTGGTCCAGCGCGGCGTGATGCGCGCGACCCGCTACCTCTTCTTCAAGCGGACCTTCGTCGTGCTCGGACGCGGGCTCGCCTCCTCGGACGCGGAGGTGCGTCGGGCGGCTCTCGAGGGACTCGAGCGGCTGCACTTCAACCACGCCTTCGACCCGCTGGTGCGCATCTTCCGCGAGTCGCGCGATCCGGAGGTTCGCAGCGCGGCGCTGGAGAGCATCGGCCGGATCCCCTCCCTCGAGGCGGGAGACTTCCTGGTGGAGGTGCTGCGCCAGGAGCCCGATCCGCTGCGGAGCGGCGCGATGCGACTGCTCTCGGGTTTCGAGAACCGCGACCTCTTCCCCGTGTTGCGGCAGTACTACGAGCTGGAGTCGGGGAGGGTTCGCGCGGACCTCGAGCAGGTGCTGCGGCTGGCCGGCGCGTTGACGTAGAGTGTGGGTGGGAGGCGCGTCAGGAGAGCTCGGCCAGCTCCGACTCGATGAACAGGTAGAGCGCGCGGGTGACGGCGAGCGGGTCCCCGAGGCCGAGACAGCTCGTGAGCAGCGCGGGCAGCGGCTGCGGTGCGCCGAGTCGCTGGTAGACGGAGCGCTCCAGCTCGTCGGGATTGAAGTCCGCGAGCTCGACCACCGGGCTCGGACAGAGGCCGAGCTTGCGGGTGCCCAGCCGGACGAAGTAGCGCTGGAGAACCGCATCGGGTAGGGCGCGGACGCCGCGGTGGACCAGCTCGAAGGCGGTCATCCCGGTCGGGAAGGCCTCGTGCGTGCACGCGCGACCGCGGTAGAAGGCGAAGCCGCCCTGCTCCCAGGCGAAGGTGTCCAGCACGTTCTCGAGGACGAAGGTGGTCAGCTTGCGGCTGATCTGCAGCGGGGTGATGAGGCCAGCCCCCTGCAGCGCGGCGATGAGGCTGCGGTGGGGGTTGGCGCGCACTGCCTTCTCCACGGCGGCCAGATCCACGACCCCTTCGCGGATGAGGTAGCCCACGAGAGCCTGTTCGCTGCGGTCCGCGGCGACGAGGTGCGGGTGCCCCCCGACGAGATGGATCTCGCAGGTGCGCTCGGTCCCCGCGCGCGCGGCGGCTCCCCGAGCCACGAGGGCCTGCAGCTCGTTCAGATGGCGCAGCAGGGCGGCGTTCTGGTCGCTCGTCTCGGGGCCGGTGAGGATGAGGAGGCCGCTCTCCTGCACGGCGGCGAAGCGGAAGAGCACCTTGGCCACCGTGCGGTTCGGGATCTTACCGGTGAAGTCCGGGCGGTCCCGCTGCTCCACTTCCTGCGCGGTGGCGAGCTGCGCGCTGAGCAGGGCCTCGGGGGCGGAGAGCTGAGGGGGAGCGTAGAGGGGCTCCTCGTCGCCGCCGTCGAGGTCGAGCTCCTCTCCCGCTCCTTCCACGTCACCGGCGTCCGGAGCCGGTCTCGCCATCGACGCCGAGCTGAAACCGTCGTCCGAGATGGTGTCGAGCTCCAGCTCCTCCGAGGGCTGGGAGACGAGTCCCATGTCGAGCTGGGGGAGAGCGCCGAAGGGGTAGCTGGCGGCGGCAGCGGCGTTCCAGCCGCTCGCCGCCTCGGGGGTGGCCACGGCGAGAGGGTCCAGCTCGTGCAGCGTGTCGTGCATCGAGCGCGACGCCGGTGGCGGGGCCGCGGGCGGAACCTCCACGGTGGGGATGGCCCCCGAGGAGGCAAAGCGAGAGGGCGGCGCCGGAGGACGCCCCTCGTCGGCGCGTGGCAGCGCGCCCGTGGGAACGACGGGCGCCTGTCCGGCGGGGGGGGAGCCGCGGTAGTTCACGGCGTCGGAGTCGTCCGGGTCGCTCGAGCCCGGGCTCTGCGCGTGGCGCTCGAGGAACGGAGCCACGTGCTGCGCCAGAAACGCCGCGAGCGTCTCGTTCGTCACGCGCTCGGCATGACTGAACAGGAAGTCGGTGATGTCGTCGCAGAACTCGCGCGCGGACTGGTAGCGGTCACCGACCTCCCGCTGCAGGGCGGTCTGAACGATGCGCACCGCATCGGGTGGGAGCGCGGCCGCGTGCTGGTCGAGGACGTCCAGCCGCACGTTCATCACCTTGTCGAGGGTCTCGAAGTCGCTACGGCCGAGGAAGAGCCGCCGACCGAGCAGGAGCTCGGCGAGGACGATCCCGGCGGCGAAGATGTCGGAGCGATGATCCACGTTCAGGCCGGCCACCTGCTCGGGGGACATGTAGCCGTACTTGCCCTTGAGCACCCCCGCCTGGGTCTTGGACTCGTGCTGCACGAGCGCGATGCCGAAGTCCCCGATCTTCACGTCCCCGCGGTACGAGATGAGGATGTTGGAGGGGGAGACGTCCCGGTGCACGAGACCGAGGAGCCGTCCGTCGGCCCCCTGGGTCCGGTGCGCGTAGTCGAGGCCTTTGAGGAACTCGCTCACCACGAAGAGCGCGAGGACGCCGGGGAGCCGCTGCCGGCGCTTGGCGAGCGTGCGCCAGAGCTGTCGGCCGTCCACGCCGTTCACGAACTCCATCGCGATGTAGTACTGCCCGTCGAGCTCTCCCAGTTCGTGGACCTGCACGATGTTCGGGTGCTCGAGGTGACAGACGAGCTTCGCCTCGGTGATGAACATGCGCAGGAATTCGGCGTCCTCGGCGAACTGCGGGAGGATGCGCTTGATCACGATCGACTTCTCGAAGCCCATCGCGCCGAAGATCTTCGCGTTGAAGATCTCGGCCATGCCGCCCACGGCGATGCGATCCGTGAGCAGGTAGCGCCCGAAATTTACCGGTTTGAAGGGCCTCATCATCGCGCGGCGGGATGCCGAACCTTGCCGTGGGTTGCCCGCATGATCCCGCGTTCGCGCGGGCTCGGCAAGGGGCGGCCGAGGTCAGCGGCGTCGTCGGGCGAGCAGGAGGAGCGCGACGAGCGCCGCGAGGCCGAAGGGGGTCCACGGGGGGGCGGAGGCCGCGCCGACCTGGCAGTCGCACCCTCCACCGATGTCGAGGGGCTGGCAGATCCCCGAGACGCAGGTCGCGCCGCCCGGACAGATCGCGGTTGGACCATCCACCTCGCCGTCGCAGTCGTTGTCCAGGCCGTCGCAGGCCTCGGCGGTGGGCTGTCGCGCGCTGCAGGCGCCGTACGCTCCGTTCGAGCAGGTCTGCTCGCCGATGCCGCACGCCGTGGTGCAGCCGCGGCTCAGTCCGTCATCCACCTTGCCGTTGCAGTCGTTGTCCTTCCCGTCGCAGGTCTCGATGGTGGAGCTTGTTCCCGGGAGCGTACAGGAGCCCCAGCTCCCCGTGGCGCACCGCTGACTGCACTCGCCGCCGATGGCGCCGCATGCACGGCTTTCTCCCGAGCGACAGGCGCATCCTTCGTCTACCGTGCCGTCGCAGTCGTTGTCCTGGCCGTCGCACAGAGTCTCGGTGGCCTCGTAGACCGTCTTCCGCGCCGCGGCGTGGGCCTTGTAGTCCGTCGCGCCGCACGCCGCCCACCCTTCGCCGCCCCCGCAGGGAGCCTTCGATCCGGCGCAGACGCCCTGCTGCTGCGCGCAGAAGGGGCCCGTCAGATCCTCGTCGATCTTGCCGTCGCAGTCGTTGTCCATCCCGTCGCACAGCTCCGCCGTCACCTGCGCCGCCACGCTGTGCAGCGCCGTCGAGAGCTCCTTCTGGTCCCCCGCCTGGTGGTAGCAGTGCCCCTTGGCCTTCGCATCGGAGCCCTGCGCATTGCAGCTTCCGTTGACCTTGGTCCCGGCGGCCTCGGCCATGCGGTTCAGCGCGAGGGCGTCCACGCCGTCGCCGAAGCCGACGACATGCGTGCGCACGCCGAGGTGGACGAGATTGGCGACCGAGTTGACCGCCAGAAAGCGCGTGCTCGCGTCGTACGGATAGCACCACTGCCAGCCGTCGGTGATGAGGAGCACGTAGTTCCGGTAGCCCCCGTCCTGCAGCGCCTTCACCTCGGGCACCTTGTCCAGGGTCTGGGCCATCGGCGTGTAGTTGCCCGACAGGGGCGGGGCGGTGCCGAGCTCGCGCAGGATGGAGGTTCCGGCGCGCGGACCCACGGGGACCTTCAAGGCCCCGGGTCCGCACTGGCTCGGCGAGGGGAAGAGCATCAGGCCGAAGTCGATCTTTCCTTCGTACCCCCGCAGCACCGCCGCGATGGCCTCCTTGGCCACCTCCCACTTGCTCTTGCCGGTGAAGGTCACCCCCGGGTCCACCATGCTGGAGGACTGGTCGAGGACGATCAGCACCCGAGGGGGCTTGCACGCGTTCTGCCCGCGGGCGGCCGAGCCGAGCATGGCGACGAGGAGGCCAAGGGCGATACCTACAGCGCGGTACATGGGCATACTCCGTTACCGCCCGAATGAGCAGGATCCGTACCACCGCCGCTGGAGGTAATTGCCACACATGTCGGTGGCGCAGCGCGTTATGACCCCATGGATCTCGCGTACCTCCGTGATCCAAGCCTGCGTCGGCCGCCGGCCCACGCTCGTTCCACTGGCTAGCCTCCGGGCCGCCGCCGGGGTCGCCAGTCGCCGGATCTCGGACGGGGGCAGGGCCTCAGCCCTGCAGCGCGAGCTGGCCGCAGGCTGCGGCGATGTCGAGGCCCCGGCTTCGACGAACGGTCGCGTTGAGGCCCTTCTCCCGCAGGAGCTCCGCGAATTCCTCCACCGTACCCTCGTCAGGGCGCTGGAGGTCGGGCTGGTCCGTACGACAGGGGTTGTAGGCGAGGAGGTTGACCTTCGCGGGGATACCGTCGAGCAGGCGCACCAGCCGCTTCGCGTCGGCGGGCGCGTCGTTCAGGCCCCGGAGCAGGAGGTACTCGAAGGTGACGCGGCGCCGGCGCGGCAGCGGGAACTCGCGCACGACGCGGAGGAGCTCCGCGAGCGGCCAGCGCCGATTGATCGGCATGAGCTGGCTGCGGAGCTCGTCGGTCGTGGCGTGGAGCGAGATGGCGAGACCGATCCCCGGCACGCGTCGCCCGAGCTCCGCGATCCCCGGTACCAGCCCCGCCGTGGAGATGGTGATCCGTCGCGGCGAGAAGCTCGCCCCGGCCTCGGTGCCGAGGATCTCCACCGAGCGCAGCACGTCCGCCAGGTTGGCGAGCGGCTCGCCCATGCCCATGTAGACCAGGTTCGTGAGGCGCTCGTCCCCCACGAGGAGCGACTGCGCGCGGTAGACCTGGTCCACGATCTCGCCGGCGCTCAGGTTGCGGCGCAGGCCCATGGTGGCGGTGGCGCAGAAGCGGCAGCCGAGCGCGCAGCCCGCCTGCGTGCTGATGCACAAGGTGAGCTTGTCCTCGGCCGGAATGAGGACCGCTTCCACCGCCTGCCCGTCGGCGCAGCGCAGTCGGAGCTTGCGCGTGCCATCCTCGGAGGTCAGCACCGCGTCCACGGCGAGGCCGGAGAGGTCGCACTGCTCGGCGAGCCGCGCGCGGAGCTCCTTCGAGAGGTTCGTCATCCCCTCGGTGGAGGTGAGCCCGGAGCGGTGAACCCAGGTGAAGAGCTGCGCGGCGCGATAGCGCGGCAGTCCCTGGGCCTCCGCCCAGCTCTCGAGCTCGGGAAGCGTCAGGTCGCGTAGGTGGGGGCGCTGCATGAGGCGGTCCTTAACCCCGAGCTCACCAGAGTTGACCACGCTGCGCTCGGGGCCGCGGTCGCTTCGGGGCCGCCGATCGCGACCTCGCGCGTCAACCCGCGAGGCCGTTCAGCTCGCAGGGCGGGAAGAAGTAGGCGATCTCGATCGCCGCGTTCTCCGCCGAGTCCGACCCGTGCACCGCGTTCTTCTCGATGTCGGTGCCGAAGCGGCGGCGAATGGTGCCCTCGGCGGCCTTCGTGGAATCCGTGGCTCCCATGATCTCCCGGTTCTTCGCCACGGCCCCAGCTCCCTCGAGCGCCATGACCATGACGGGTCCCGAGGTCATGAACTCGCAGAGGCTCTTGAAGAACGGGCGCTCGCGGTGCACCGCGTAGAAGCCCTCCGCCTGAGGGCGGGAGAGGCGGAGCATCCGGGCGGCCACGACCCGGAGGCCGCCCTTCTCGAGCATCTCGACGATCGGCCCGATGGCGTTCTTCTTCACCGCGTCGGGCTTGATGATGGACAGAGTGCGTTCCACGGCTCTTCTCCTTCTTTCTATAGCAGAGAGGCGAGCGTGCGCCCGATCTCGTTCGGGTTCGGGGCGACCTTCGCCCCCGCCGCAAGCAGCGCCTCGATCTTGTCCTTGGCCGTCCCCTTGCCGCCGGCGATGATGGCGCCCGCGTGGCCCATGCGCTTGCCCTTGGGAGCGGTCTTGCCGGCGATGAAGGCGGCCACCTTCTTGTGCTTGAGATGCTCCTTGATGAACTGCGCCGCCTCTTCCTCGGCGCTCCCCCCGATCTCCCCGATCATCACCACACCCGTCGTTCCGGGGTCCTCGGCGAAGAGCTTGAGCACCTCCACGAACTGCATCCCCGGCACCGGGTCGCCGCCGATGCCGATGCAGGTGCTCTGGCCGATCCCGAGCTGCGTGAGCTGGTGCACCGTCTCGTAGGTCAGGGTTCCCGAGCGGGAGACCACGCCGATGCTGCCCACCTTGTGGATGTAGCCGGGCATGATGCCGAGCTTGCACTCCCCGGGCGTGATGATGCCGGGGCAGTTGGGTCCGATGAGACGCACCGGCCGTCCCGAGAGGGCGCGCTTGACCCGCACCATGTCGAGGGCCGGAATCCCCTCGGTGATGCAGACCACGAGCGCCACGCCCGCCTCCGCCGCCTCGAGGATCGCGTCGGCGGCGCCAGGCGCTGGCACGAAGACGAGCGAGCAGTCGGCGCCCGTCTTGGCCACCGCCTCACTCACCGTGTCGAACGTTGGCCGGCCGACGAAATCCTGGCCCCCCTTGCCGGGAGCTACGCCGGCCACCACCTGCGTGCCGTACTCGATGCACTGCTTCGCGTGAAAGGCGCCGGCCTTGCCGGTTCCCTGCACCACCACGCGGGTCTTCTTTCCTACCAGGATGCTCATCGGGCCAGCTCCACGATCTTCCGGGCCCCGTCGGCCATGTCGACCGCCGAGGTGACGTTGAGCCCGGACTGGTCGAGGATCCGCCTGCCGGCCTCGACGTTCGTTCCCTCGAGACGCACGACGAGGGGCACCTTGAGGCTCACCTCCTTCACCGCGTCCACGACCCCCTGAGCCACGATGTCGCACTTCACGATACCGCCGAAGATGTTGATGAAGATCCCCTTCACGTGCGGGTCGGCGCAGATAATCTTGAAGGCCGCCGTCACGCGGTCCTTGTCCGCCCCTCCGCCCACGTCGAGGAAGTTCGCCGGCTGCCCGCCGAACTCCTGGATGATGTCCATGGTGGCCATCGCCAGGCCCGCGCCGTTGACCATGCAGCCGATCGTCCCGTCGAGCTTCACGTACGACAGGTCGTAGGCCTTGGCCTGCAGCTCGGTCGGCTCCTCCTCGGTCGTGTCGTGGAGCGCCTTCCAGTCCGGATGCCGGTACGCGGCGTTGTCGTCGAAGGCCATCTTGCCGTCGAGGGCCAGGACCTCGCCGTCCGTGGTGATCACGAGCGGGTTGATCTCGGCCATCGAGGCGTCTTCCTCCTCGACCGCCTTGGCGAGGGCGAGGAGGAAGCCCACCGCGTTTCCGTGCGCCGCCCCCGTGAGCCCGAGCTTGAAGGCGAGCCGCCGAGCCTGGTAGGGCGAGAGCCCGACGGCGGGATCGATCGTCTCCTTCAGGATCTTCTCCGGCGTCTTGGCCGCCACGACCTCGATCTCCATGCCCCCCTCGGCACAGGCGATGAGGGTGAGGCGCTGGGCCGCGCGGTCTACGAGGGCGCCGACGTACATCTCGCGGGCGATGCTGATCCCCTGCTCGATGAGCACCCGGTTGACCTGCTTGCCCTCGGGCCCCGTCTGCTCGGTCACGAGCGTCTTGCCGAGCATGCGCTCGGCCATGGCCCGCGCCTCTCCGGCGCCTCGGACGACCTTCACGCCGGAGAGCTCGGGGTCCTCCTTGAACCGCCCCTTGCCGCGACCCCCGGCGTGGATCTGCGACTTCACCACCACCACCGGGTTATCCGTCTCGGCGATCAGCGCCTCCGCCGCGGCCTGCGCTTCGGCGGCGCTGAAGACGGGGCGGCCCTTCGGGACCGCGACGCCGTACTGCTCGAGGAGGTGTTTTGCCTGATACTCGTGGAGCTTCACGATGTCCTCGCTAGATCTTGCACTCGGCGACCGTGGTCTTTACGGCGTCCACGGTCTTGGTGAGCAGGGCCTTCTCGCCCTCGTTGAGCTTGATCTCGTAGATCTTCTCGATGCCGCCCGCGCCGATGCGGCAGGGGACGCCGATGAAGAGGCCGTCCACGCCGTACTCGCCCTGGCAGAGGGCGGCGCAGGCCAGCACGCGCTTCTTGTCCTTCAGGTAGGCCTCGGCCATCTCGATCGCGGCGCCGGCCGGGCTGAAGAAGGCCGACCCGTTGCCGAGGAGCTTCACGATCTCGGTCCCCGCCTCGCGCGTGCGGTCGGCGATGCAGTCGATCGTCGCCTGGTCCATCATCTCCGCGAGCGGCACCCCACCAACGGTGGTGAGGCGCGGAACCGGCACCATCGTGGGGCCGTGCCCGCCGAGCACGGTGCCCGCCACGTCGTTCACCGACACGCCGAGCTCCATCGCGATGAAGGCCCGCCAGCGCGCCGTGTCGAGGACGCCGGCCATCCCGCACACCTGGTGCTTGGGGAAGCCCGTCACCTTGTGGAAGACGTAGACCATCGCGTCGAGCGGGTTGGTGATGATGATGCAGAAGGCGTTCGGCGCGTGGGCCTTGATCCCTTGCGCCACGGTCGTGATGACCTTGATGTTGATGGCCAGCAGGTCCTCGCGGCTCATCCCGGGCTTGCGCGGCACGCCGGCGGTCACGATCACCACGTCCGAGCCGGCCAGGTCCTTGTAGTCCGAGGTGCCGGAGAGGTGCGCGTCGTAGCCCTCGACGGGGGCCAGCTCGACGAGGTCGAGCATCTTGCCCTTCGTCGGGTTCACGAAGTCCGGGATCTCCAGGGTGACGACGTCTCCGAGCTCCTTTTGCGCCGCGAGGAGGGCGAGGATCTGACCGATCTGTCCGCCACCTACGAGAGCAATCTTCTTGCGTGCCATGGAGGGCCTCCTTCTGCTTCAGTCGTTGAAGTGCTTGACGATGGCCTTGGCGAATTCAGAGCATTTGAGCGGGCGCTCGACGGGCGGCTCGGTGAGTCGCGCCAGGTCGTAGGTCACCTCGCGTCCCGAGATGGCGCGCGCGATCCCCTTCTGGATCAGCGCCGCGGCCTCGTTCCAGCCCATGTACTCGAGCATCATCACGCCTGAGAGGATGAGCGACCCGGGGTTCACCTTGTCCAGCCCGGCGTGCTTCGGGGCCGTGCCGTGCGTGGCCTCGAAGACGGCGCAGTGGTCGCCGATGTTCGCGCCGGGGCCCATCCCCAACCCGCCGACGATCGCGGCCGCCGCGTCGGAGAGGTAGTCGCCGTTCAGGTTGGTGGTGGCGAGGATCGAGTACTCCTCGGGGCGGGTCTGGATCTGCTGGAAGATGCTGTCCGCGATGCGGTCGTTCACCATCACCTTCTGCTTCCACTTCCCCTGTCCGTGGCTGTCCCAGATGCTGGCCAGGACCTGCTCCACTTCCTTGCGCACGGCGGCCTGCTTGTCGGGGGTCATCGCGTCGTAGCCGGGGTCGATCTCCCGCGCGTTCTGCTCGACGGTGATGCTCGGGTTCTTCTCCTTGTTGCCGAGGATCCAGGACTCGCGCTCGGTCACGCACTCGGCGCGGAATTCGCTCGTGGCCAGGGCGTAGCCCCAGTCCCGGAAGGCCCCCTCGGTGTACTTCATGATGTTGCCCTTGTGGACCAGGGTCACCATCTGCTTGCCCTTCGGGAGCCGGAGCGCGTGCTTCATCGCGCGGCGTACGAGGCGCTGGGAGCCGGAGACGCTGATGGGCTTGATGCCGATCCCCGAATCGAGGCGGATCTGCTTCCCCTTGTGCTCGGGAGTGGCCGGGATGAGCTCGGCGTTCAGGAGCTCGATGAGCTTCTTGCAGGTCTCGCTCCCCTGCTTCCACTCGATGCCGAGGTAGATGTCCTCGGTGTTCTCGCGGTAGATGACCACGTCGAGCTTTTCGGGCGTGCGGTGCGGAGAGGGCGTGCCTGCGTAGTAGTGGCAGGGGCGCACGCAGGCGTAGAGGTCGTGGATCTGGCGGAGCGCCACGTTCAGCGAGCGGATGCCGCCGCCGACGGGCGTCGAGAGCGGGCCCTTGATGGCCACGCCGTACTCCGCGATGGCGGTCAGCGTGTCCTCGGGGAGGTACTGCCCCGGGCCGTAGTGCTCCACGGCCTCGTCTCCGGCGTAGACCTTGAGCCAGTGGATCTTGCGCTTGCCGCCGTAGGCCTTCTCGACCGCCGCGTCGAAGACGAGCTGCGAGGCGGGCCACAGATCCACCCCCGTTCCGTCCCCGCGAATGAAGGGGACGATCGGATCGTTCGGCACGGTGGGCTCGCCCTTCGAGAAGGCGATCTTGGAGCCCTGCGCGGGAGGCGAGATCTTGGTGTACTGGGCCATGGCGTTCCCTCGAAAAGTCAAAAGATGACCATTGGTTGCAATGCGGCCGCGTTATACCAGCCAGGCGGCGAACATTCAAGGGGAAACGCGGTGCGGCGAAGCCCCGGGGAGGGCGCCGTTTCGGCGGGCGCAGCTCTGCGCGCGGGCCGGTCAGCAGCCCAAGGGTGCGAGGCGCCTTGGGACTGGCGAGGCACGAACGATCTGGCTATGCTGCGCGCGCCGAAGGAGACGTTTCATGCACAGCTTGGCGAAGATAGTGGCTCTCGGGGCGACGGTCGGCCTCGGCGCGGGCTCGGCCTCGGCGGCCGAGGCCACCTACGAGGGAGCCTCGCGCGGGGCGTACCGGATCCTGAACCTGCCGCGCATGCTCCGTCCCTTCGTGGCCTCGTGCGAGCACGAGACGACGCACTTCCGTCGCCTCTTCTGCACGGCGTTGAACGACCGGCTCAAGGCCCAGCGGCAGGCGAAGGTCTACGCGTACGGGGTGGCGCCGGGTCCCGCCGGACCGCTCGTGGTGAAGTTCCAGCCCGGGGATCCCCCGCGCATGGAGGTCTCGATCCGGGGCTGCCTCACCTGCGCCCAGCCTCTCGCCGACCGGGAGGGTGGGGACCTGGCCAAGGCCCGCTTCTTTCTCTTCAAGCTGCCGAAGGACATCCTGGTGAAGAAGGGGGCGGGGGCGGCGTACGACTTCGGGGACATCACGATGGCCACGCAGACGGTGGAGCTGCCGAAGGGGACCACCGAGGCGCGGTTCAAGCAGGAGATCCTGCCGCACCTGCGCCTCGACCTGCTCTTTCGCCCCGAGGCGGGGGTCACCAAGGTGGGCAAGCGCTTCAAGTACGGCGTGCTGACCTTCGAGCTCGTCGGGTGGCGCCTCTTTCACAAGTGCGCCGGCCAGGTGTACGCCGCCTCGCCCAAGGCCACCCGCTCGTATCGCGTGGACCGCACCGACATGACCTGCGAGCAGAATCAGCCCAAGCGGGTCGTGAAGCGCGTCAAGCTCCCCGGGCGGCTCCAGCAGGCCCAGGTGAAGCCGATCATGGACACGGTGAGCGAGGACCTGCACACCTGCTTCGACCAGTTCGGGGTCACGGGCGAGCTTCCGACGGAGGTCGTCGTGACGCCCGCGGGGCAGGTGAAGTCGGTGAAGGTCTCGGGGGCGCTGGCCACGAGTCCGGCGGCGAAGTGCCTCGAGCGCCTGGTGCGCGCTGCTCCGTTCCCCAAGTTCTCGGGTCCCGACGCCCGCCTGCAGTGGCCGTTCGCCTTGCGCAACTGAGGGCCCGGCGGGGCGACTGCCGGGGCGGAGGCCAGCGGGGGAGGGGGGGCGTCGCTTCCTAGCTACTGCGTAGCCCAGACCCGGGCGAGACGCGTCACGACCCAGACCTTGCCGCTCTTCTGCAGCGTGACGTTGTAGGCCACGCCGTTATCCCCCGACCGCACGATGTCCATCCCCAGCGTGGCCTGCTTGCCCTTCTTGTCGTAGACCACCTTGGGCAGCGCGCCGCCGGAGCCGGTCCCCTCGGGGTAGGGGCCGCCGAAGGAGACGTAGTCGGCGGCGTGCAGCCCCGCCTCCTTGCGGAGGCGCTCAATTGTCGAGCGACGCAGCGAGATGACCGGGTCCCTGCGACCGTAGACCTCGAAGGAGGGTCCGTCGCCGGGGTCCACCACCACGATGCCGCGGCGCTTGAGGAAGGCGAAGTAGGCGAAGAAGGCCTCGCGGAAGAGCTCCTGGTCCGCGGTCGGCTTCTCCTTGCCGGAGGCCAAGGGGTTGCCGTCCTCGCTGTCCTTGAGGCCGTCCCCGTCGCAGTCCGGGTGGTGCACGCAGAGGCGCAGCCGGCGCTCGACGAGGTCGGGGAGGCCGTCGCCGTCAGAATCCGCCGCCAGCTCCTCGAGAGAGAGCGGGGTGGGCTTGTCGTTGACCCAGGACTTGCCCTCCAGGCGCTGCAGCGTGAGGGTGACCTGGCCCTTGTCGCCCACCTGCACGGCGCCGAGGCGAAGGAACTGCCCCGCGTTCACCTCGGGCCGCGTGACGCCGGTGAAGAGCGGCGCGGCCATGCCTCCCGTGCCATCTGCCTTGCCTACCCACACGTCGTTGTACCCGCCGAGGAACGGCGACAGCGCGGCGACGAAGGCGGCGCCTCCCTTCCCCTTGCCGAGGATCGCCGTGCGACGACGGGCGTCCTCGGCGGAGCGGTCGCCGTCTCCGTCCTGCTCCACGCCCTGCTCGAGCGAAGAGGTCATCCCCACGGGCTCGAAGCGGATCGTGTTCACCTGCCGCGCTGCACGGAAGGCCCAGAGCGGCGCGAGCGCGGCCGGGGTGCCGACGGCTCCGAGGGCCACGTAGGCCGCGCGCCGGCGGTGGTGCCCCTGCGTCTCGTCCTCCATCAGTTTCTGCAGCGGCACGACGGCCTTGCCGTCGCGCAGCCGAGCGAGCGCGTCCACGACGGAGAGCATCGGGTCGGTGGCCCCCACGGGCGGGACGGTGCGCAATCGTCCGAGCGCCTTCAGCAGGGCCGGGACCGAGCGCTTCGTCTCCAGGTGCGCGATCGCCGCGGCCACCGCGTCGACCACGAAGACGTTCGCGTGCTCGAGGGCCGCCTCCATGACCTTGATCGCCTTCACTCCCAGGCCGGCCAGCTTGAGGACCAGCCCAGGCTGAGGCGTTCGCGCCCCCTTCGCCCGCTCGATCAGGTCCTGCGCGAACTCCTCGGGCGGGAAGGCCGGTCGTCGCGGCCGCTGGCTGCGGTCGAGGCGATAGGTGTAGACGGTGCCGTCCTCGCCATCCAGGTAGACGACCTTGTCCCCGGGGAGCATGCTGCGCGCCTTCAGGTCGAGCGCGTTCGCGGTGGCGACCACGCGCTTCTTCTCGAGGTCCACCAGCCAGACGTAGCCGTTCCCGTCGGGGTGACTCGAGAAGACGTAGGCCCGATTGTCCCCCGCGGCGAGCTTGAGGCTCGTGGGCGCGTCGCCGAAGGCGAGCAGGATCTCGGTGGTGCGCTTTCCGGCGGCGTCGAAGACCGAGAGGCGTCCGTCCGTCTCGACGGTCACGAGCTGGTCGTCGACGAGAAACTTGGCCACCTTCGGCGAGGCGAGCTTCTGCTCCCAGAGGATCTTGCCCTTCTTGAGGTCGAGGGCGTAGAGGGCGCTGCCGGACCAGCCGGCCTTGCGGTTCACCGTGCTGACGTACAGGCGGTTCCCGCTCAGGATCGGCGGATCTTCCACCCGGCCGGTGACGCGGGTCTGCCAGCGCGGGTCGCCGCGGTCGGGGGTGAGTGCGAGCACGGTGCCGTCGTCGGCCACGTAGTAGGCGCCGTCGGCGTCCCCCTCGAGGTAGGCCATCATGCCGGGGAAGCGCTTGGTCCACTCCACGCGCCCGTTGCGGGCGTCCACGGCCCACACGTTCACGCCGGGGACCCCCCGCCCCGAGGCGACGCGGATCCACGGCAGATAGAGGTGGTGCTTCGAGCGGGCCATGCCGTTCACGGGCACGCCCTTCAGGCCGAGGTCCCAGAGCTTGGTCCCCTTGGCGCCGTGAAACGCGCAGAGGTAGCCGTCCGAGGCCACGTACACCTCTGCCTTCCCGAGGAAGGGGGTGAAGGCGAAGGCCAGGTCCGAGCGACCGGGGACGGGGGCGTGCCAGAGCACCTTGCCGCTCGACGCGTTCGCGGCCACGAGTCGCCGCCCGTGGTGGTCGTAGACGTAGAGCGTCTGCCCCTTGCGGGTCATGCGCGGAGCGTGGCTGTTCGTCACGAACGGGGCGAGAGAGGCCGGCAGCGCCCAGTCCTGGATCAGGGTGGGGAGCGTGTCGGGATGGATGGGTGGAGGCACTGCCTTGCGCTGGGCGTGGCCCGGCGACGGAAGGAGCGCGAGACCTGCGGCGAAGACGAGCGATGCCCCCAGCTGACGCACACGCGGATTCATGGGTGCGGGAAATAACACACAAGCTGGTGGCGGGCCAAGGGATTAACCCGGCGATGGCCGTCGGCCGAGCTACCTGAGCGGGTTCTCGAAGGCGCCCGCGGTGCGGAGCTCGGTGAGCCAGAGCTCCTTCGTGCCCTGGGCGAAGGCGCGCCAGTAGGGGTTGCCGTGGAGGCCGCCCGAGTAGATGTAACTCAGCGCCAGGTCGGGGAAGAGGTGGCGGTAGAGCGCGATGAAGGTGCGGATCTCGTCGCGGGTCGTGAGCTTGTTCACGGCGAGCTGGTGCCACATCTCGTTCTTGCTCGAGTCCTCGAGCGCCGCGAGCTTGACCACGAGCGCCTTGAAGGCCGGCCGGCGCGAGACGCGCTTCAGGGCCTCCTTCGCGCTGATGCAGCCCACCTTGGCGAACGCCTCGCGCCAGAGGGGCTCCGTCCCCTCGGCCATCTTCCACTCCCCCGTGCGGCGCGTGCTCAGCATCTCGGCATAGATGCCCGCCACATCGTCGCTGACGTGCGAGTGCTCGAGGAAGAGGCGCGCCACGTAGCCCTCGATGTCCTCGCGCGTCCTGAGCACCCGTACGTCGTTCAGGCGGCTGGCGAGGAGGGAGCTTCGCGGCACGTCGATCGCGATCCGCCGGTCGGCGGCCGCTTCGGTCCGGCGCGGCGGCTGGAGCGCCGGGTAGCGGCTGTGAATGGCGTAGCTGTAGGTGAGCTGCCGCCCGAGGTAATAGTTGTTCTCCCACGTCAGCGTGTGCTCGACGATCTGGTCCTCGGC
Organism: Deltaproteobacteria bacterium; assembly: GCA_020848905.1. Classification (NCBI taxonomy): domain Bacteria; kingdom Pseudomonadati; phylum Myxococcota; class Myxococcia; species Deltaproteobacteria bacterium. The sequence continues at coordinate 473,802 of JADLHG010000042.1, read as the reverse complement.
GAGTTTGCGCGAGCTGGACCACGACCACGTCGGGGGCAGCGTGGTCGAGCTCCAGCGGAAGACCACGGGCTTGTCGTCCCGCTTGACCTCGACGAGCTCGCGTAGCGCGGGCGGGAGCGACTTGCCGATGACCTCGGCGACGCGATCCCCGGAGAGAACCTTCTCGAACCCGCCTGTCTCGCGCAGCGGGGAGCTCGAGGGGATGTGCTGCCCCTCGCGGAAGGTGGAGCTCTGCCAGGTGAAGCGACCCGCCAGTGCGGCGAGAATCGCGTCGCCCACCACGGCGTCACGGCGCGCGAGGAGCTCGGGCCGCGCCTCGAAGGCGAGTCCCGCCGTCCCCTCGACCACGTGGCCGAGAGCGACGCGGGTACCGTCGGCCCGTTGCCAGAGAACCTCGCGGTGGTCCTTTTGCTTGGGGAGCGGCACGAAGACGAGCTTTCCGTCGCCGTAGAGGGCGGCCAGCGCCAGGTTCGGGACCGCCTTGCGGCGCCCGGCGGGTGCTCCGACGGCGGTCAAGACCGCCTGCGCCACGGCCCACTCACGCTCGGGGACCTGGCCGCGCTTCGCGCGCGCGAGCTGATCCTTGAGCCAGCCTGCGCGTTGGTGCGCCTCGCGGCGGCGCTCGCGGCCGCCCACCGCCTTGCCGGGCGTGAAGGCCTTCTCCTCGTAGAGCGCTCCCCCGCCCTTGTAGGACGGCCGGAAGGTGAGTCGGTGCTGTACCTGCTCGCCCGCGGCGGCAGTGCTGCCGTCGCGCTTGCGGTCGGAGACCCAGGCCACACTCAGGTGCTCGCCAAGGCCGGCGACAGGATACAGCATGCTGCTCAGCGCTTTCATGGGGCCGACGAGCGCGTCCGCCGCATGGCCACCATAGGTCCAGCTCGGGTGTTCGACGGCCCCATAGGCCACCTTCCAGCTCGGCCAGAAGGAGATGCGCCGGGTGCCGGCCGGGGCCTTGTCGTCCTCCTCGGGCTGGAGCCAGGTGGAGTCGGTGACCGGCCGAGCCGGACGCATGGAGAGGCGATCCACCGCGGCGAGGAGCGCCTCGCCGATCGTGCGGCGCGTTGCCTCGGCGACGCGCTTCGTGGGGACGAAGATCTCTTCGTCGCCGACGGTGCGGAGCTCGCCGAGGAGCTTCGTCCCCGTGCCGCTGCGGAGGAGGACGCGCACCAGACCGCCGCGCTCTTCCTGGAAGTCGACCTGGCCCTCCCCGACCAGGGTGGCGAAGGCCGCGTCCAGACCCACGCGTTGACCCCACTTGCTGCCGAGCCAGCCGACGGTCTGATTCGCGTGCACGACGCGCTGGCCTCGATCGCGGACCCTCGAGTTGCCGAGGCTCGTCAGTCGCTGCAGCACGATCTCGCGGCGGCGTTGCTCGAGGGAGGGCGCCTCGGCCGGAGCGGGGGTCTTCGCGTGAACGCCGGTCGCGGCGCAGAGGGCCGTGAAGAGCGCCGCCAAACCGATGAGGGTGGCTCGGGTCATCGCCATGAGGCCGCAAACTGCAGCGGCCATGCCACCGGGCGGATCGAGGAGAAACGGAGGCTTGGCCGGGGCCGTGGCCGAGCGGCCGGGCTGCCCGAGGCTCCCCGCGGCTCCTGTTTGGCAAGTCGACGAGCGAACTGCAACCTGTCGTCCGCGCTGGCGCGCGGCCCTTCCGTGGGGATGGCCACGGCACCGCGGGACGAGCTCCTCGCGCGGGGCCGAGGCCGCCTACCGCTTGCGCCGCTTGCCGCGGGGCTCTCGGCCGCGCGGTTTCGCCGGGGCGGGCTGGGTCGTGCGGGTGCGCCGCGCCCAGAGGAGGAGCGCGACCGTGCCGGCGAGAGCCAGGTAGGCGAAGAGGTCCCCGACCCGGGCGTAGACCGTTCTGGCGCCATCCAGGAGCGCTACCTCGCCGAGGAGACCTTCGGGGGGCACGCCGGGTGTGAGGACGGGGTCGTGGGAGCGGGTCTTCGGTCCCACGCGCCCCGTGGCGTCGATGAAGGCGCTCACTCCCGTGTTCACCGAGCGGACCATGTCCAGGCGGTGCTCGACCGATCGGAAGACGGCGAGAGCCAGGTGCTCGTACGGCTCGGAGGTCTGTCCGAACCAGGCGTCGTTGGTGACGTTCACCAGCAGATTGGGTTTGAGCGGCGCCAGGCGGCGGCCGAAAGAGGGGAGGATGTCCTCGTAGCAGATCATGGGCCCGATGCGGTGGCCGCGGAACGGGAAGGTGGTCACCTCGGTGCCCCGCGCGAAGTGGGACATCGCAGGGAACCAGCGCCGAAAGGCGGGGAAGGTCTCGTAGAGGGGGATGTACTCGCCGAAGACGAGGAGGAAGTTCTTGTCGAAGCGCCCGGTGATGCGGCCGTCGGGCTCCATCATGTAGGCCGTGTTGTAGGGGAAGCGGCTCGACGGCTCGAAGCTCACGGCTCCGAAGATGAGCGGCACCTTCAGGCCCACCATGATCCGGCGGGGGTCCCGCTCCGGCCAGTCGCGCGTCATGGTGCGCAGCATGGCGTAGGGGTAGGAGGACTCGGGCCAGACGAGGAGCTCGGCCCCCTGATCCTGGAGCTTGTGGCTCTCGCGAAGGTGCAAGGCGTGGTGCAGGACGGTCAGCTCGGCGCGCCCCTTCTGCACGATGCCGATGTTGGCCTGGACCACGCCCACCTTCACCTTGGGCGCCGCGGCCCGTTGCGCGCGCACCTGGTGCACGCGGAGCGCGCCGTACCCGAAGGAGAGGAGCAGGAGCGCCGAGCCGATGGCCAGGGGGCGGAGCGGCCACGTGGAGCGCGTGAGCCTCGCCTGGAGGAGGTCGTAGAGCATGCCGTTCGCGAGCATCAGCAGGGCCGTGACGCCGAGGGGGCCCGTCAGATCGGCGACCTGGATCGCGGGGACCACCCACGCCTGCGTGATGGCCAGGTACCAGTCGAAGATGAAGGGCATGAGGAACTCGGCCGTCACCATGAAGAGCGGCGCGAGCAGCGTCATGGGCAAGGTGGGCCGATAGAGGTGCGCGCGGCGGATCGCGTAGGCGAAGGCCCCCCAGTGGAGGCCCTGATAGGCCACGAGCAAGAGGTAGATCGGAAAGGCGGCGACCCAGGGGAGGCCGCCGAAGCGCATCAGGAGGTGCTGGATCCAGTAGAAGCCGCCGGCGTTGCCGAGGGTCCCGGCCAGCCAGCCGTAGAAGAAGGCCGCTCGGGGGGAGGTGTCGCGGAGGGCCAGGAGCAGCGGCACGAAGCCCACCCACGCGAGCGGCCAGATGTCGAGGTCCGCGCAGGCGAGAACGAGCAGGCCGGCAGTGGCTACGGCGCAGAGGACGCGCTGCCAGCGCTTCATGTCATCGATCCTCCGACGGGAAGGACGAGCGACTTCAGGCGCAGCGCTCGTGGCAGCAGCTCGAAGCGCGCCGGGAGGCGACCTGGCGTCTCGCCGTCCACGTCGAGGAGGATCTCGTCGCCGGGGTCGACCGGCTCGGCGTCAACCTGTCGGGCCTGGGCCAGGCTCACCTGCGGCATCTCGAGGTGCGTCCCCGAGTACACCTTGTGCCCCCGGAAGACCATGTCCCCGAGCGACAGGGGCCCGAGCGCCACCACGTCGAAGAGACCGTCGTCCAGCTTCGCCGTCGGGGCGATGTGCATGCCGCCGCCGAAGTACTGGCCGTTCGCGACCGCCACGTTCTGCAGGGTCACCTCGCGCGGCGCCCCGCCGTCGAGGCGGATCCGCGCCCGCTGCGGCGAGTAGCGGCGCATCGCGCGCAGCGTGGCCACCGCGAAAGAGATGCGACCGCCGAGCGCCTTGCTGCTCTCGTTGACGAACTTGTCCACCAGGCCGCCGATGCCGAAGCTGGCGATGTTCGCGAAGTGCCGCACGGCAGGGCTGCCGTCGTTGGCCACGTAGGTGAGCCGGCCGACGTCCACGTCGGTCGTGGCGCGTCCCCGGAGCGCCCGGGCCCCGTCGGCGAGCTTCGTCGGCGCGGCGATGGTGCGCCGGAAGTCCCCTCCCGTGCCGAAATGGAGCACGCCGAGCACGGCGCCGGCGCGCCGGGGGCCTCGATGGTCGAAGAAGCCGTCCACGACCTCGCTGATCGTGCCGTCGCCCCCCATGGCCACGACCATCTCGTAGCCCTCGTCGAGCGCGGCGCGGGTCTGCAGCGTGCCGTCGCCCACCCCGCGGGTGAAGCGGTGGTGGAAGGGGCCGAAGTTGGCGGCGATGACCGCCGAGAGCTGGCTCCACTTCCGGCCGAGTGCGCCGTTCTGGGAGTTCGGGTTCGCCACCAGGACGGTGCGGAAGTTCTCCTCGGTCATGAGGGAGGCATACCGCATGGATGCGGGGGGCCACAAGCGCGGCGAGCGGGTGCAATGGCGGACGGCGGGCCGGTGGCACCGACGCCCGTCACTCCCCTTCGCGGAGGCCGTACTTGCGGATCAGGCGAAAGAGGTAGGTGCGATCTACGCCGGCGTCGCGCGCGGCGGCGGCGACGTTGCCGTTGGCACGGCGGAGGAGGTCCGTCACGTAGTCCACCTCGAAGCGGTCGATCCAGCGGGCCTTCGCGTCCTTGTAGGGCAGGTGCAGGTCCACGGCGAGGTCGGAGCTCGGGGCCGCCGCCGGTGCGAAGCCGTCGGGGTCCGCGCTCAGCGCCGGGCCGCCGTGGGCCATGACGGCCACGCGCTCCATGAAGTTGCGCAGCTCGCGGATATTTCCCGGCCAGCGGTGGTTCACGAGGCGCTGCAGCGTCTCGCGGCCGAGCGCGCTCGGGGCCGTCGCGCCCGGGGCGAGGCGTGAGGTGAGCTGTCCGAGAAAGTGCGTGGCGAGGAGCTCGACGTCTTCGGGCCGCTCGCGCAGCGGCGGGAGGTGCATGCGGATGACCGAGATGCGGTAGTAGAGGTCGGGGCGGAAGCCCCCCTCGTTGATCGCCCGCCGCAGGTCGCGGTGCGTGGCGCAGACGATGCGAGCGTCGATCGAGCGATACTTCGGCGAACCGACGGGCTTGATCTGGCGGCTCTCGAGCGCGCGCAGGAGCTTGGGCTGGGCGGAGGCGGAGAGCTCTCCGATCTCGTCCAGAAAAAGGGTGCCGCCGTCGGCGAGCTCGAAGGCGCCGGTGCGGTCGGCGTTCGCTCCGGTGAAGGAGCCGCGCACGTGGCCGAAGAGCTCGCTCTCGATGAGCGTCTCGGGGATGGCGCCGCAGTCCACCACCACGAACGGACCCGTACGCCGCGGACTCGCCCGGTGGAGCTCCTCGGCCAGGAGCTCCTTGCCGGTCCCCGTCTCCCCCTCGATCAAGACCGTGGCTTCGGAGGCCCCCACGGCAGGTAGCTGGGCGAAGATGGCGCGCATCTGGGCACTGCGGCCGAGGACCGAACCGAAGCGGTCTTCGCCGTGCAGGGGGACCTCGACCTCGTCGTCGAGCGGCGTCAGCCGAATCGTGGAGTCGCCGACGAGGAGCTCGACCGGCTGACTCACGGTGACCTCCCGGAGACGCAGCGGGCCGACGAAGGTGCCGTTGGTGCTGTCCAGGTCGGTGATGGTGAACCCGCGGAGCCCCGTGACGATGCGCAGGTGGCAGCGGGAGACCGCCGAGTCGGTCAGCACGAGGTCGTTGTCGGAGAGCGTGCCGATGTGGAGCTCCTCCTCGCCCGCGACGACCTGCTTGCCCGCGTCGACTCCGCGCAGCACCTCGAGCCGGACTTTCCGACGGAGCAGCTTGGGGGCCTTCAGGTCGTTGACCACGCGCGTGGTGGTCAGCTCGGGGGTCCGGCCGGCCACGGGCTACCTTCCGAGCTCGAAGGTGAAGGAGCGGCTCGTGCCGGCGGGAACCTGCGCGACGAACGCCTTGCGCACGCTCCCCTCGGGGCCGCGCAGCTGAACCTTGCGACTGCCGGAGCGAACCTGCAGCTTGACCAGCGGTGTGTTACCCACGAACTTGCCGTCCAGATAGACCTTGGACCACGGGAGCGAGTTGACCGTCAAGTATCCCACGGGGCTCGACGCCTCCTCGACGGCGAGCATCGCACGCAGCTCCGAGGGGCGCTCGTCGGCGGCGAGGCGTCGGCGGTAGGGGCGGTGTCCGGACTTGCGGAGCTCGAGCAGCGCGGGACCCGGAGGCAGGGTCACCGCCGTCGGGGTGCGCCCCTGCGGCGCGCCGTTGAGCACCACCGACGCGCCGGCGGGGCGCGAGTGGACGAGCAGCCGATGCGATCCGGCGGCCTGGGGCGGGCCAGCAGCGTCCGCGATTCGGCGGGCCACGCCGAGGTCGGGCCCCGGCGCGGCGTCGCGGAGCGGCGGGCGCGCGGCGGAGCTCGGGTCGCGCGCCTCGCCCACCGGCGGGACGTCTCGCCAGCGATACCACGCGAGCAGGAACCACCCCGAGAGGGCGAGCCCGACGAGAGGGGCCCAGATCCAGCGCAGGCGCGACCGACGGGGCGTGGTCGCGTCGACGGTGGAGGTCGCCTCCCGGGTGCCCGACGGATCTTGCGGCGAGCGGTCGGCGAAGACCGAGGTGGGCGACGCGTGGCGCGGCTCGGCGTCCTCCTCGCTCCCGAGGAGCTTGCGGATCGCCTCGTCCACCGCGTTCGTGGGGCGCGGCGGACCCGCGGTCTTGGCGTGCCGGGCCCAGACTCCGAGCGCCTCGGCCTCGGGGGGATTGGGCAGGGCGGCCAGGTACGCGCGGAGCTCGCCCACCAGGTCGGCGGCCCGGGGGAAGCGGTCCTCGCGGTCGAGGGCCAGCGCCCGGGAGAGGACGGCCCGCAGCGGGGCGGGGGCGGGGAGCTCGGCGACGGGGATGCGGATCCGGCCCTCTCGGAGGCGGTCCAGGGTCTCGATGTCCGTGTCGCCGCGGAAAGGAGGGACGCCCGCCAGGAGATCGTAGAGCACGCAGCCCAGGCCGAAGAGGTCCGCGCGGTGGTCTACGGGAGCGGTGGCTCGCGCTTGTTCGGGAGCCATGTAGTCGAGCTTGCCTCGGAGCGTGCCGTCGACCGTGTGCTCCTGGCGAATGGTGCTCTTGGCGATGCCGAAGTCGGTCAGCTTCACGTCGCCTCGAAAGGACACTAGAATGTTCTGGGGGGAGACATCTCGATGGATGATCCGTAGGGGTAGCCCCTCCGAGCTCGTGTGATCGTGAATGAACTGCAGCGCGTCGCCCACCTGGGCCGCCACGAGGGCCGCGAGATCGGGGGGCATGGGAGAGCCGTGCGCGCGGCCCGCCGCCGCCAGGCTGCCGAGGTCCAGCCCCTCCACCGACTCGAGAGCGATGTAGCAGGTCTGGCCGATCTCGCCGTGGTCCAGCACCCGGACGATGTTCGGGTGCGACAGCGACGCGGCCAGGCAGGCCTCTTCCAGGAACAGGCGTCTGAAGCGGGTGTCGCGGGCGAACTGGGGCAACACGCGCTTGATGACCACGGGGCGTTCGCGGTCGTCGGCGACGAGGGAGGCGCGGAAGACCTCGGCTGTGCCGCCGATGGCGATGCGCTCGAGCAGTCGGTAGCGTCGCGAGAAGGCGTCGGTCATCTCGGTTGGGCGAGGAGCGTGCTCTATTGTACCGTATCGGCGCTCCTCTGGGTGTCGGTCGACGCCCGGGCGGAGAACAGCCCCGGGGGGCGCGCGGCGCTCCTGCAGAGCGGAGAGAGCTGCCCGAGCCGCGTCCTCGCCGACCGCGCCTCGGCCGAGCTCGGCGCACGGGGGCACCGTGCGGTGGACGCCTGGACTCTGGCCGCTGCCGTCGCGCGCGTGCGCGCCGCACGAGCCCTCGTCGCGGCTCGCACGCTCTATACGCGCACGGACTTCGCTGGCTGTGTGGCGCTGCTCTCGATCACCGAGCAGGAGCTCGGGCGCAGCCTCGGCGAGCCCCCTGCCGAGCGGACCCTGCTCGCGCACCGCACGCTCGGCGAGGTGAACCTGTGGCTCGGCGTCTGTCAGTGGGCCGCCGGGGACGTGCAGGCGGCGGCGGCGAGCTTCGTGCGGTCGAGCCAGCTCCCGTCGAGCCCGTTGCTCGACGGCCGACTCTTTCCCCCGGAGCTCCTGACAGACTACCGGCGGGCGGTGGCCGCCCCGCGCGAGGAGGTGAGCTGCGTGCTCGAGGAGGGGCTGGGCGCGGAGCAGCTGCTCGTGAATGGCAAGGGGCCGACGGTGAAGGGGCGCTTGCTCCAGGTCCCGGCCGGGACGCACTACGTGGTGATCCAGGGGCGCTGTCCCGCCGCGCAGCCGACCTGCGTCCCGGGGGGTGGGGCCCGCGGCTTCCTGCGACTGGACGCGCGGCCGCTCGGCTGCCGCGTGCAGCGTCCGACGCACCGTCCCGAGCCGCTCACCTGCGTGAGCGAGCGCGAGGGGAGCGACGCGAGCTTCGTGGCGAGCGTCGTGCGGGAAGCAGATGCCCGGCTGGGGCTGGTGCTCGAGGTCGGCCGCGCCCGCGTGAGCCTGCGGTTGACCCAGGCCGGGCGAAGCGAGTTCACCAGCCAGACCACGACGCGCCTGAGCGGCGCGCCGGAGGAGACGGCGGTGCTCGGCCAGGCCGTCTCGCTGCTGCTGGGAGGGGAGGCGGCGCCTGTCGTGCCTCGGCCGGAGCCGTCCGCCGGACCGGCGTGGTATCGCCGCTGGTGGATCTGGGCGCTGGTGGGGACGGCGGCGGCCGTGACGGTGAGCGCGGTGGCTCTCTCGGCGCGCAACGACCGCGTGCGGGTGGTCTTCGCGCCATGAAACGGGTCCTTGGCCTCCTCGTGCTGGGGCTCGGTGCGGGAGCCGCTGGCTGCGGCAGCGAGCTAGTAGAGGTCTCGCTCGTGCGCGGCGAGTGCGAGGATCAGGCGCTCCTCGACGTGGTGAGCACGGTCGCGGAGCTTCGGCGCGCCGACGGCGTCGGCGTCGAGCGCTGCATCAACGTGGGGGCCGGGAGGATCGACGAACTCGTCGACCTGGCGGGGTTGCTCGCCGAGCGGGTGCAGTTCGCCGATCTGCCTGCGGGCGGGGACTGGACGCTCTGGGTGCGGGGCTTCGCCGCGGCGGACTGCGACTCCAGTCCCATCCTTTGCGGAAAGGTGACGCGGATGACGCTGCCGCCGCCGGGGAGTCGGGTGACCCTCGGCGTGCACTGCGTACCGCGCCTTGCCGCCGAAAAGCCGGAGCGGCTTAAGGCCTGCCTCGTCAAGGAGTAGCGGGAGGGCGTTGACGTCGGCGCAGCCGAAGGAGCAGCGGCAGCAGCGGCGCGAGCAGCACGCTCCACGCTCCGGGGGAGAAGGGCGAGGCGGTCAGATCGCACCCGGAGCTCTCTCCGGGGGGAGTCGGCTCCGCCAGCCCGGCCGCCGGCGTGCAGGCGTAGCGGGAGTTACCCGCTGCCGTGCAGTCGAAGCCCACCGGGCAGCCTTCTTCCGGGGTGCAGAGCTGGGTGCAGAAGCGCGCGCCGGCGGAGGTCGTCGCGCAGATGCCGGTGTTGCACTGCTGGTTTCCCTGGCAGTCCCCGCCGAGCGTGCCGGCCGCGTAGCCGCCGCTCCGCGGATCCCGGATGCAGGCGCCGCGGTCGCTGCCCACCACCCCCGCGCAGACGAAGCCGCTCGGGCAACTGCCAGCCTCGTCGGCCTGGCAGAGCTGCGTGCACACTTTCTCCCCGCCGGTCTCGCCGCACAGACCGCTCTGGCAGTTCTCGCCCCCCGCGCACCGCTCACCGAGCGGCCTTCGCGAGGACGGTACGACGGGGGTCTTCGCCTCGGGGACGCAGAGGCCGCCCGTGCCTCCCGGCGCGCACTGATAGCCCTTGGGGCACGTGCTGGCGCTGACCTGGCAGCTCTCGGAGCAGATGTTGCCGGTTCCCGGCACGGCCACGCAGAGGGTGGACTTGCACTCGGGGCCGCCGCCGCAGGCCTCACCGAGCCCCTTGCTCCCCGCGGCCGGCGCGCTCGGGAGGCAGGCCTTGCTCACGGTGCCGCCCGTGACGCCCATGCAGGCGTCGCCGTTCGGGCAGGGCTGCGCGTCGCAGGGCTGCGAGCAGCGCGACGTGCCCTGCACGCCGAGGCACATTCCGGACAGGCACTGTGCCGGGGAGGAGCAGGCCCCGCCGTAGCCTTGCTTGTTCCCCGCGACGCACTTCTGGTCCTGGCAGGTCTCGTTTGGCGCGCAGTGTTCGGCGACAGTGCACTCGGGGGGGGCCACACCACCGGAGGGATAGAGGAAGCAGAGCCCTGCCAGGTCGTCCGAGTGAAGCGACCGCTGCGAGGTGTCCCCCGGGGCCGTCGCGTAGTACATCGTCGCGGTCGGCTCGGTGGAATGATCGAGGCCCAGCTGGTGCCCGAGCTCGTGCGTGGCGACGGCCTGCACGTCGTAGGCGAACGGCGATCCGGTCACCGACCAGCGCTTGGTGCCGTTATAGAAGGTGTCGGCGTCCATGATACGCCCGCTCTGCGGGTCGTAGATGGTCTGCGTGACGCCGAGCGCCGCGGCGCCGTAGGCCGCGGGCCAGCTCGGGAGCCAGGCGTTGGTGTTGACGTGATCCCGCTGATCTCCGTTCGGGCGGCTCACGACGCCGAGATCCTGGGTCTGGTACTTGGAGCAGCTCACCGTGGACCACGCCTTGTAAGCCGCGCGAACGGCGGCCTGGGTCTCGGCGGCGCTTGCGCCGGGTGCGGCGGCGCTGTGAAGGTCGAACTTCACCGGCAACGTGGACCAGCGGACGACCTGCCCGTTCATGCTCGAACGCTGGACCTTGTAGGCCGCCGCCGGTCCGGCGACGCTCGAGAGCGCGAGCAGCGTGACGAAGAGGGACCTCGTCGTCATGGCGCACCCCCTGCGAGGTCGCGCCTCGGTATGGCGGCGAGGAACTCGCTCACGGTCAGGTCCGCGCTGCGGACGAGCTGCAGGGGTTCCTGCAGCTGCACCTTGCCGTGGCCATCGAAGCGGGCGAACGCGACGCCCCGCAGATCCCGGCGTACGCGCTCGACGCCGCCGCGATCCCGGTAGACCTCGAACTTCCCGAGCGCCATGCCGACGGGGACGAAGCGGGGTCCGTCCGCGGCCAGAAAGAGGAGGACCTCCTCCCCGTCGGAGAAGCGCGCGGCGCCCGCGACGTGCATGCCGAGGGTGGCGGTCTCCCCGCCCGGCTGACGGACCGTGACCAGCTCTCCTCGCCGGGCGCGTCCCTTGAGCGGCGTGGCGACCCGCACCACCGAGTCCGTCCAGGGGCGACCGTCGACGACGACAACGCGCTGCCGCACGACCTTTCCCCGCACGATGGCCGTGGCCGATCTGGCGAGCGCCGGAGTATCCAGGTATTCGAGGATTGTCGCGCGGGCTCTGCCAGCTGTCGCCAGACAGCCGAGCAGCGAAAGCCCCACCATCACCCGTGCCCCAAGCATCGCGCACCTCCTTACGACGACATGTAGCTGTCCGGCTCCGAGCGTGCGTGTGGGGCCGCGCTTCTGTCTTGATGTGCGGCAGGAACCTATCGGTGACCGGCCCGCGGATCCAGTAAAAAGTGGGCTGCGGGCGTGGCGGCCATCGCGTCGCGCAAGTAGCTGTAAATTAACGCGTTATCCGGGTCTTGCGTTTTCGGGTCCCCGGTGCGCGCGGAGAGGGAGGGCTCGGTGGCTCGGGGGCGGTGGCCCAGTCCAGGAGCCGGGCCAGGTCCCAGATCTCCACCCCGGTCCCCGCGGCCTCGAGCGTGCGCTTGCAGGTCCCGCACGAGGTGACCACCCGCGGGACGGCGAGGAGCTCGGGCTCGGCGAGTCGCCGCCGCGCTTGCTCGCGCGCGACCTCGGGGTAGGTGAGCGGGACGAGTCCGCCCCCGCCGCAGCATTCGGCGAGTTCCCTCGCGTGAAGGAATTCGCGCGGCGATTCGACGCAGCGCGCGACGAGGGCGCGAGGCTGATCGTAGACCCCGAGGTGTCGGCCGAGATAGCAGGGGTCGTGGTAGTAGGCCGAGGGCTGGCGGCGTTTCACCTCGACGCGCGGGAGGTGGAGCGCCAGATACTCGGAGAGGTGCAAGACCTCGACGTTGTGCTCGAGCCCCTCGCCGGGGAGGCGCACGCGCAAGAGGTGCACGCAGGCCGGGCACCCGAGCACCACGGTGTTGAAGCCGCGGAGCCGGCGTAGGAGCTCTTCCGCCACGAAGCGCCCCGCCTCGACGTGCCCCGCCGCCCAGAGGGGGTAGCCGGCGCAGATCACCGGGGTGTCCACGACCCGCACGAACCCGAGGTCCAGACGATCGAACAGGTCGAGCGCGCTCGCTACGTCGCCCGGCGAGCTGTCCACCGAGTCACAGGCCGGCAGGAAGCCGACGCGCGCCTCCTTGGCCAGGCGCTGGGGCGGAACGAGGGCGTGCAGTCGCGCACGGAGCGCTTCATTGCGCGTGCGGAATCGCTCGGGCAGACGTTCTACGGCGGGGTGTTCGAGGCCGCGATCGCGCGCCACGGCCCGACCGAAGAAGAGGGCCGTCGCCACGTCGTTGTCGTGCTCGCAGTACTCGCGGCACAGACCGCACCCCGTGCAGCCGTAGAGCGGCAGCGCGTGGTCGGTGGTCCATGGGATCGCGTTGCGGCGCATGAGGTTCAGCAGCTCCATCTTGGCCTGAGGGACCAGCGTCTCGCTGCCGAGGCTGGTGGCGACCGGACAGGCGTGACGACAGAGCTTGGGGCAGTAGGTGCAGTACTCGAGCTCCCGCACGAAGGGAGCCAGCTGCGCCTCGGGGGACGGTCGCCGCGGATCAGGCATGGCGTGCTCCTCGGTGCGCGGCCATCGGCACGAGCTGCGCGAGCGCGCCGTCGGGGTCCTGCAGCGCGCGGAAGGGGCGCACGGCTTCGGGCAGGGCGGGGCGGAGCCGAACCGAGCCCAGGGAGCACAGGTCGCGGTCGACCGCCGTTCCGTCGGGGGCAGGGTCGTCGCCGGGCAGCCAGAGCGTCAGCGCATGGAGCTCGAGGCCGTCGAGGGCGAAGGGGCGCGGCGCAGAGCCTTCGAGCAGCGCGAGGGCCGCGGGGAGCTGACTGTGTCGCACGCGGTAGCTCGCGCCGGAGCCCGGGTCGACCCGCGTCGCGAGGTGCGCGTGCCAGCGCTGCGACAGGTCCTTCGGCAGCTCCGTTCCGCCGTGCGCGTGGCTCGAGGTCTCGAGGGCTTCGAGCTCGGCGCGCAGCAGCAGCGCGGGGCCCTCGAGGAGCGTGAGCGCCGCGGCCGGCATCGCATAGTGACGAGGGTCGAGTTCCTCGGCGGCCCGGGTCTGGTTCACGATGCGCACCCGCCGCGGGCGAACCCCGAGGGCAAGCAACTCGCGCGACGCCCGGGCTGCGGCGGCGACGCTCGGATAGAGGTGAGCCACCGTGGCGCTGCTCTCGGGGAGGCGGTGGGCGCGAAGCACCGCGGTGGTGATGACGCCGAGCGCGCCCCAGCTACCGAGGTACAAACGCTGCAGGTCGGGGCCCGTCGCTCGACGAGGAGCCACGCGCGTGTGGATCACGGAGCCGTCCGGGCGGGCCACGGACAAGCCGAGACACGCCTCGCCGAGCGCGTGCGTCGCGGAGCCGAGGTTCTCCGTATGCGGGCCGGCGAGCGCGCCGCCCACCGTGGATGGCCCGAGCGGGGCGGCCAGGGGCCCGAGCGAGAGCCCGTGGCGGGCGAGCGACTCCTCGAGGTGGGAGGCGAGGAGGCCGGCCTGGCAGTGCACGGTCAGAGAGCTCTCGTCCAGCTTCAGGATGTTCGACATCCGCTGCGTGCAGAGCGCGACGCGCAGGCGACCGTCCTCGGGAGCCGTGAAGCTCGCGCTGCGCGTGCCGGCCCCGACGACGGCCACGGTCAGGCTCCGCGTCGCCGCCAGCTTCAGCACCTGGGCTACCTCGGGAGCGGAGGTAGGCCAGCAGACGATCGATGGGGCCAGGGCGCCGCAGCGTCGCCGGTCCGCCTCGACGGTGCTGACGTGCGCCGGCCCCAGGATCTCTCCGAGGGTCGTGACGATGGAGGGGACGAGCGCGCTCATGTCACAACCCCATCTTTCCCGGGTTGAAGACACCGCAGGGATCGTACAGCGCCTTGAGCTGCCGGTAGAGGGCGAAGGAGGTGCCGTGTTCCTGCTCCATGAAGGAAGCCTTGCTCACCCCGACGCCGTGGTGGTGGCTGATCGTCCCGCCCGAACGCGTCACGGCGGCCAGCCCGCGTCGCCAGAGCTCGTCGTAGAGGGCCTCCGACCGGGCTCGGCCCTCGGCCGCCGCGGCGAAGGTGAAGTAGATCGAACAGCCTTCGGGGTAGGCGTGCGAGAAGTGGGCGAGGACGATGGCCAGCGGCGACAGCGCCTCGCGCACCTGGCCGTAAAGGTGCAGGAGCTTGTCCCAGGTGGTGGCGACCTCCAGCGTGTCCACGAAGCCGCCGGCGGCGAAGAGCGGGCTCATCTTGTACGACACGCTGTAGCGGTGCGCGTACCAGCGCAGGCCGGGCCCATCGCCGAGGTCCTTGCCACCGGCCGCGAGGAGCTCGGCGTGGCAGAGGCTGGCCTCCGCCTCGGCGAGTCCGGGCTCCCCTTCGAGGCCCACGATGAGCAGACACCCGCGTCCCAGCTTCGGCACGAGGGCCTCGGCGAGCTTGCTCAAGATGCCCGCGTGGGCGAGGGCCTGCCCGAGCAGCAGGCGCGGCAGCTCCGCGGTGGCGTCCTTCACACGTTCGGGGATGAGGCTGGCGAGCGCGCCCGCGGCCGATGGGGCGTCGTCCGGGTCACCCGAGGGGCGCGCGAGGAGGCTGTCCATCTGGTCGTACAGGCGCACGACGGCCGGACGCAGGCCGCGCTGGAGGATGCGCCGGATCCCCTCGCACCCGGCGGCCACGCGCGGGAACTCGTACGCGCGAAAAACGCGGTGCGAGGGCAAGGGGCGCACCCGCATGGTGGCCTCGGTGATCACGCCGAGAGTTCCCTCGCTCCCCACGAAGAGCGGCGCCAGATCCGGGGTGTCGCCGACGCCGCACCTGATCCTCGCGCCGCCGCCTGCGACGACCTCCAAGCTCTCCAGCATGTCCTCGATCTTGCCGTAGCGCGTGGACATCTGTCCGGCCGAGCGCGTGGCCAACCACCCGCCCAGGGTGGAGCAGTAGATCGACGACGGGAAGTGCCCGAGCGTCAGCCCCTGCAGGTTGAGCGCATCCTCGAGGTGCTGCCCGTTGATCCCGGCCTGCGCCGTGACCAGGTGGTCCTCGCGCGAGACGGAGAGCACGCGTTGCATGCGCTTGACGTCGACCACTATGCCGCCCGAAAGCGCCAAAGTCCCTCCACAGACGCCCGAGCCTCCGCCCCACGGGATGAGCGGGACGCGGAGCTCCTCGGCGAGGCGCACCAGCGCCACGATCTCGTCCGTGCTCTCGGGCCAGACGACGAAGTCCGGCGGCGCGATCGAGGCCTGACCGTCGCGCAGCGCGAGGAGCGAGCGCGGCCAGAGGTCTCGCGAGTACACGATCCGGTCGGTATCCCCTTCGGATCGGCGGTGCGGCGGAAGGAGCCTGGCCAGGGCCGAGGCGACGGCCGAGCGAACCTGAGTCGAGAGCGGCACGGGCGCAGTCTCGCCCCGCGCTCCGTGGCTGTCAACGCGAGGCTGCGGGTTGGCGACGACTCGGCAGTGGCGGTAAGGTGATCGCGTCGGAGGAGCGATGGGTCCCAGGTGGCGTCCTGAAAAATTCCGCTGGCGCTGGGTGATCGTGGCCATCCTGCTGGTCGTAGGGGGCCACGTCGGCGCCTATCGCGCTCTCGGGCCGGAACTCGTGCGACTGCTCGAAGCGGACCGGATCCTCGTGGCCTTCGCTCTCGCCACCGGCACGGCCCTCGGCATCTACTTCCTGGGGGGCCTGGTCGTCGGGCGCATGTCCACGGGACACACGACGCGGGAGCCGGCGGTCGCGTCGCTGATCTCGCTGATCCTGATCTGCGGGCTCCAGTTCCGCATGGGGATGATCAACATCGTGGGCCTGCTGGTCGGAGCGCCTTTCTGTTTCGGCGCCTCGTACCTGGGGGCCTGGGTGGGGGAGAAGTGGCAGCACGTGGCCACTCGGCGGTAGGGGCGGCCGTTCCAAAGACGGTTCGTCGACGATCTACCGGTACTGTCGGATGAGCTCGGCGGCGATGTTCTTCTGCATCGCCTCGATGGTGCCGCCGCCGATGGAGAGCAGGATCGCGTCTCGGAGGAGGCGCTCCACCGGGTAGTCCCTCGTGTAGCCGTAGCCGCCGAGCACCTGGATCGCGCTGCGGGCCACCTCTTCGGCGACCGGGGTGGCCACGAGCTTCGCCGCGTCGGCGCCCAGGCTCTCCCGGCGGTCCGGGTCGATGGCGTGAGCTACCTGATAGACGAGGGCCCGCGCGGCGTGGGTCCTGGCGTAGGCCTCCGCCACGCGCTGCTGGATCTGCCCGAACTGGATCAGCGCTTTGCCGAACGCCTTGCGCTCGCTGACCGCGTAGCGGCACATCACCTCGAGGCTGCGCAGGGCGATGCCGACCGATTGCGCGGCGAGGGTCACGCGTTCGATCTCGAGGTTCCGCATCATGTGCACGAGCGCCCCGTTCTCGGCGCCGAGCCGGTTCTCGACGGGGATCTCGCACTCTTCGAGGACGAGCTGCGAGGTGGGCGAGGCCCGCATCCCCATCTTCTTCTCCTTCTTGCCGACGGAGAAGCCAGGAGCGGTGCGCTCGACCACGAAGGAGGAGACCTCGCGGCGGCCGGGGTCGTCCATCTTCGCGTAGACGAGGAAGAGGTCGCCCACCGGGCCGTTCGTGGCGAACTGCTTCGTGCCGGTGAGGAAGTAACGGTCTCCCCGCCGCCGCGCGGTGGTGCGCATGCCGAGGACGTCGGTACCGGCCCCGGGCTCCGTCATGGCCATCCCCGCGATCCGGGCTCCGCTGAGCACGTCGGGGAGGAAGCGCGCGCGCTGGGCGGGGTTCGCGTTGTGGTAGAAGTTGTTCACGAACAGCACTTCGTGCGCCAGATAGGAGAGGGCGAAGCCCGGGTCGTAGCGGCTCAGCTCCTCGCAGGCGATGACGGTGGCCACGGGGTCGAGGCCGACGCCGCCGGCCTCCTCCGGAACCGTGAGCCCGAACAGATTGAGCTCGCGGCCGAGGCGCCGGAAGAGGCCCTCGTTGAAGGTCTCGGTCTCGTCGTGTTCCGCGGCCTGCGGTTCGAGGAGCGTCTCGCCGAAATGATGCACGGCCTCGCGCACGGCGCGGTGCGTGTCGGTCGGATTGAACAGGTCGAAGGACGGCATGGCGCGATATTGGAGCGGCCGAACGGCGATGGCAATGGGCCAGTGGACCCCGAGGGGGGCCCCGTGGCATCGTTGGGAGTGCACCGTCGGAGCTTCCGACGACGATCGGAGGAGCGATGCCCGCGACCGCGGAGACGATCCACGAGTTCTTCAAGGAGTACGGCTGGCAGTACGACTACGACGAGGAGAGCGCCACCTGGCGCACGGGGTTTCGGGGGGACAGCAACAACTTCAACATCGTCGTGCACCTGACCGAGCACTGGGTCTACATGGCGATCAGCCCCTACGTGAACGCCGCTCAGGACGAGCAGTGCGGTGCGCGCCTCCACCAGCACCTGCTCCGCTTGAACCACGCCATCAACCTGGCGAAGTTCGGGATCGACCTGGACGGGGACGTGGTGCTCACGGTCGAGCTGCCGACGGAGAACCTGGACTACAGCGAATTCGCCGACGGGATGAACGCGCTCAGTTTCTACGCCGACGGGCACTACCTGGACATCCTGAACCTGGCGCACAACCCGGCCTACGAGCCCGCGGAAGTAGAAGAGGAGCCCGACGGCGCCGAGCCCGAAGGGGGCTCGGACGGGGGCAGCAAGTGGCAGGCGAACTGAGGCGCTGACGGCGGCGCCGCGCCGGGTCCGCCCGGTGCATTCCCAGCGTCCGCGGCTGGGGCTCGGTCAGGCGCTGAGGGCGGCGCTCCCCTGCACCGGCGGTGCGAACTCACCCCGCCAGGCCCGGTTCTCCGCCACGAGCGCGCGGTACGCGGCCACCTGCCGTGCCTCCTCGGACGGGTCCCAGCCGAGGATGGGGGCGAGGAGCTCCGCCGCCTCCTCGGCCACGCCCAGACCCTGCTGCGGATCCCGGTAGAAGAGCTGCGTGCGACGCACGAGCACGTCGGAGAGCGTGCACGCGAACTCCTCGCGCCCGGCGAAGGCGATCTCGGCCCAGAGGTAGGGGAGACCCTCTGCGACGCGGCGACGGAGGCGCGGGTGCGTGGCCGCCAGGGCCAGGACCTCCGGGCCGCGGGCGCCGTAGAGGAGACCCAGGTGGGCTCCGACCTGCGGATCCCCCGCGCTCTCGGCGAGCCGGGCCTGAAGGGCGGCGAGCTCCTCGTCGTTGGTCAAGCCGACCCCACCGGGGAGGAAGAGCTCGCGCGTGCCCGCTCCCCGGCGGTGGGTGGGGCCGCCCCCGGCCGCGATGGCTCGGGACGCGGCGTCCACGCACTCGGCTGCCATGCGGCGGAAGGTCGTGAGCTTGCCCCCGGCGATGACCACGAGCCCGTCAGGGCGGACCTGGATGCGGTGCTCGCGGCTGAGGGCGCTCGGGTCGGCCCCAGGGTCCTGGTCGAGCAGCGGGCGCACCCCGGCCCACGAGGAGACGACCTCCTCCGGACGAAGCGTGACTGCCGGGAAGTAGCGCGCCACCGAGGTGAAGAGGTACCTCACGTCGGCGGCGGTGGCGGCGACGTGCGCCGGGTCGCCGTGGAAATCCGTGTCGGTCGTCCCGACGACCGTGTGTTCGTGGTACGGGAGCACGAAGTGCAGCCGCCGGTCCTCCGGGTGGCGCATCACGAGCGCCTCGTCGACGGGGAGCCGCGCTCGCGGCACGACGATGTGCACCCCTTTCGTGGGGCGGAGCCAGCGGCGGCTTTCCCCCGCGCGCCCCAAGAGCTCGTCCGTCCACGGGCCGGCCGCGCAGACCACGGCGGTCGTCCGGATGGCGAAGACCTCGCCCGAGAGACGGTCCTGCACCTCCACGGAGCGGACCCTGCCGTGGGCGAAGTCGAAGCTCTTGGCCTCGGCCTGCGAGAGGACCGCTCCGCCGAGGGCGTGCGCGGCGAGCGCATTTTCTAGAACGAGCCGGGCGTCGTCCGTTTGGTAATCGTAGTAGAGAACTCCACCTTTGAGGTCCTCCACGCAGAGGCCGGGCATCGACTCCACCACGCGCGAGGCCGGCAGGGTGCGGTGGAATCGGTAGTTCCGGAAGAGCGCGAGTGCGTCGTAGGCCCAGAACCCCATGCGCACCGTGAGCAGGCGGCGTTCGTCGCCCCGGTAGACCGGGAAGAGAAAGGGGAGGGGGCGTACCAGGTGCCGGGCCAGCCGGGCCAGGCGGGCGCGCTCGTCGAGGCTCTCGAAGACGAGGGCCACCTGACCGTGTTCGAGGTAGCGCAGGCCTCCGTGGACCAGGCGGCTCGAGCGGCTCGAGGTGCCGAAGCCGTAGTCGGTGCGCTCGACGAGGGCCACGCGGTAGCCGCGGACCAACGCGTCGCGGGCCACCGCCGCGCCGGTGATGCCGCCGCCCACCACCACCAGATCGAAGGGCTCGTCGCGAAGGCGCGCGAGGGTAGCCCGTCGCTGCGCGAGGGGATCACGAGGAGCGTCGGTGGGGAGGGTCATCGGGCTCGGGTCACGGCTTCAGCTGGACGTGGAGCTCGGCGAGCTGCGCGTCGTCGACGGGGGCCGGCGCGCCCGTGAGGCCGCAGGTCCCCTTCTGCGTCTTGGGGTAGGCGATCACGTCGCGCAGGGACTCGGCGCCGCAGAGCACCATGACCAGGCGGTCGAGCCCCACCGCGATCCCTCCGTGCGGCGGCGGTCCGTAGCGGAAGGCCTCCAGGAGGAAGGAGAACTTGTTCTCGGCCTCCTCCTTGGACAGCCCGAGGGCCGAGAAGACGCGCGACTGGACGGCCTCCTGGTGGATCCGGATCGACCCGCCCGCCACCTCGACGCCGTTCAGCACGAGGTCGTACGCGCGGGCCCGCGCCTGGCCGCGGCCGTCGGTGTTCACGAGCTCCACGTCGTCGGGGTGTGGTGCGGTGAAGGGGTGGTGGCAGGCCACCCAGGCGCCCGTCTCCTCGTTGCGTTCGAAGAGCGGGAACTCGGTCACCCAGAGTGGGCGCCAGGCCCCCTTGGGGACCAGTCCGAAGCGTGCGGCCATGTTGAGGCGCAGCAGGGAGAGCGCGTTGTTCACGATCGACGCCGAGTCGGCCAGGAAGAGGACCACGTCCCCCGTCGTCAGGCCGAGTCGTTCGTTGAAGGCCTGCTGCCGTTCGGGGGCCACGGCCTTGGCGAAGGGGGCCTGCCAGGCGCCCCCCTCGAGGATCCGTGCGTACGCCACCCCCTTGGCCCCCACGGGCTTCACCAGCTCGGGCAGCTCGTCGAGGTCCTTGCGCGACAGCTTCTCGGCGGCACCCGGCAGGCGCAGGGCCTTCACGATGCCCCCCTTCTCGAGCGCCTGCTCGAAGACCCGGAACCCCGAGCCACGGGCCAGCTCGCTGACCTCGCCGAGGGGGAGGTCGAAGCGCAGGTCGGGTTTGTCGGAGCCGTAGCGGTCCATCGCCTCGCGGTAGGTGAGGCGCGGGAAGGGGCGCGGCAGCTCGAGACCCAGGGCCGCGGAAAAGAGGCGGCAGAGCAGCCCCTCGACGATGTCGTAGATCAGCTCTTCGTGCGCGAACGAGAGCTCCACGTCGATCTGCGTGAACTCGGGCTGCCGGTCGCCTCGCAGGTCCTCGTCGCGGAAGCAGCGGAC
This sequence comes from Deltaproteobacteria bacterium, assembly GCA_020848905.1. Taxonomy (NCBI): domain Bacteria; kingdom Pseudomonadati; phylum Myxococcota; class Myxococcia; species Deltaproteobacteria bacterium. The sequence goes on along the minus strand of JADLHG010000042.1, from coordinate 453,111 downwards.
GATCTGGTAGTAGCGGTCCATTCCCGCCACCATGAAGAGCTGCTTGAAGAGCTGGGGAGATTCGGCGAGGGCGTAGAAGTGGTGGCGATTCAGTCGGCTCGGCACAAGAAAGTTCCGCGCGCCGCCGGGGGTGTGCTTGATGAGCACCGGGGTCTCGAGCTCGAGGAAGCCGCGCTCGTCTAGGTAGTTGCGGGTGGCCGAGCAGACCCGCGACCGGAGCGCGAAGTTCCGCTGGAGCGCGGGGCGACGCAGGTCGAGGTAGCGGTACCGCAGGCGCACGGCCTCGCGGGTGTCGGTCTCGTCGGCGATCTCGAAGGGCGGCGTTTCGGAGCGGGAGAAGAGCTCGAGCGCGCGGGCCGACACTTCGATTTCGCCGGTAGGGAGCTTGGGATTGGTGTTCTCGCCGCGGCTCGCGACGACGCCGGAGACGGCGATGCAGTACTCGCTACGCAGGTCCTCTGCCAGCGCGTGCACGTCGGCTTCCACGTCCGAGCGGAAGACGACCTGGGTCAGGCCGTAGCGGTCGCGCAGGTCCACGAAGATCGCGCCGCCGTGGTCGCGTCGATTGGCCACCCACCCCATGAGGACTACGGTCTGGCCAACGTGGCTGCCGCGCAGCTCCCCACAGGTATGGGTCCGTCCCGACTCGAGAAACGTCTTTGTCAACGTGTTCCGGCTCCGCTAGCAGTGAGGCGGCATTATACCGGCATGTCGGGGTGCGTCAACGCATCGGGCCGGCGCGGGCCTCGGCCACCTTCGCTCGAAGGCGATCCCGGAGAGCGTGGCGAGGAGCGCCAGCGCGAAGCCCGCCAGGACGTCTACGAACCAGTGATAACGGAGGTAGACCGTCGAGACCCAGAGGCTGACCGTGAGGAGCGTGACCGCGGGCAGGACGACGGGACGCAGTGGCACGCTGCGGCGGTGGCGGAGCAGGAAGAGCAGGGTCACTGTGGAGATGGCCGTGTGCAGGCTGGGAAAGCAATCCCTTGGAAAGGTCTGCAAGGTGGTGACGAGCACCTTGGCGCCCCAGTAGACGTACCGACCGGTGAGTGGCCCCCGGTACTGCCCCGCGAGGATGAGCTGCGGCCCCACGGCGGGAACCAGGATGTAGCCGATGAAGCCTCCATAGAAGGCGACGAGCAGGCCGAGCTGCAGCTCTCGAAAGGCGCCGGTGTGTCCGGCGAAGTAGAGCCAGCCGGCGAGGAGCGGCGGAAAGACGAAGTAGGTGAGGTAAGCGAGGGCCATCCAGTCGGTCAGGAGGGGGTGGGCCCACTGCTCGAGCCATAACGTGGGCTGCGCCCCGAAGAGCCAGCCGTCGGCACGGGCCAGCGCCTCGTCCACGGTGTCCGGACGCAGCCAGTGCGTCAGGTCGTGGAGGTTCTCGTAGACCCAGAGGCAGAGCACGAAGGGGAACCAGTCTCGCAGCATGGCCGCAGAGCGGGCGAGCGCCTCGCGCACGGTGCGGGGACGGCCGCGCGTGGCGTGGAAGAGCTCGACGACGAGGGCCGCGGCCGCGAAGGAGAGCATCATCCACAGCGCGTAGCGCACGGACATGATGTTGAAGGAGAGTCGCTGCGGGGCGAAGGCGTGCAGGAGCGCGAGCAAGCCGCCGAAGAGCAAGAGGAGCAGGTATTGAGGCTGCACGCGGGCGGCGAGGCGGCGCCAGAGGCGCGGCCGGCCCGGCGTGGCGGAGGGAGTGGCTTTGAGCGCGAGGTCAGACATCGATCCGCGCGGGCAGCTTGGACCCGAGGAGCGCGGCCCTGTCAACGGAAATGCGCGATGGGGTTGACAGGCTCCCCCGTCGGACATTTACTAGCCGACCTCTGAGCTTCGCGCTGCTCGACGGAAAGGGCGCCATGATCCGCCATGCCATTCTCTGGGCTGTTGGGCCCGACCGTGCCGAGTGCCGCTACCAGGCGTTCGACCCCTGGACCCCGGTTGCGGGGATCCCCCTCGCGCGACGGTGTCTGCTGTCGCTCGAGCAGCAGGGGGTGCAATCGGTCTTCATCATAGGTGGAGGGCCGGGGGGCGATCCGCGGAGGGCGGAGGAGAGCCTCGCGCCGAGCAGCGATTCGGCGCTCACGGTGCGCTGGCTGGAGGACGCCGCGGAGCCGCGTCGGCAGGCGCGACAGCTCCTCGAGTCGGGGGCGTTCGCTCTGGGGCCGGCGCTGCTCCTGCCCCTCACGCTCCTGCATGGGCCGGAGCTGCTCTCCCCCCTGCTCGATCTGGACGACGGGAGGGACGACGCCGTGCTGCTCCTCGATGGAGCGGTCGGCCGGGTCTTCGACCCCTCCCGGGCGCTGAAGGTGTGCGCGGAGGGGGACCGGGTGGTGCGGATCGGTCCCGACCTGACGCAGTACGACGCGCTGATGGCCGAGGTGGCGATCGTGACCGAGCGCCTGGTGGAGCGGATCGCGCGCGGCCAGGCGGAGAGCTTCGTGGCCACGCTCCGTCAGGCTGCCGCCGCGGGACGGCTCCGGGGCGAGGCCTCTTCCGGAGCGCAGTGGCAGGTCGTGGACTCGCCGGAGACCCTGAGCCACGCCGAGTGGCTCGTGCGGGCCTACGGAGAGGAGCTCGCGGGCGACGGGGCGCCGCGCCAGGTGGGGACGGTCGGTGCGACCTCGGCGGAGCGTACCCTCGGGTACATCGAGGGCCTGCTGTCCGAGAAGAGGGCCCGCCACTTCGTGCTGCTGAACCCCGGGCCGGTGCTCACCTCGCCGAGGGTCAAGAGCGCCCTCGTGCACCAGGACGTCTGCCACCGCGACGCCGACTTCGCCCTCGCGCTCCGGCGCGTGCAACGCAAGCTCCGGCGCGTCTGCCGCGGCGGGTCGGAGCACGAGGTCATGATCCTCGGAGGGTCCGGAACGGCGGCGATGGAGGCTGCGCTGCTGAGCTTCGTCCCCCGCGAAGGAAAGCTGCTCATCGTGAGCAACGGGGCCTTCGGGGAGCGCTTCGCCGAGATCGCGGCGGTGCACGACCTCGCCGTGCGGCACCTGAAGGGGGCGTGGGGGGCGGAGGTGGATCCCGCTGCCGTCGCGCGCGCTCTCGACGAGGACGCCGGGATCACGGGGGTGATCATGTGCCACCACGAGACCTCAGTGGGCCTGCTCAACCCGGTGGCGGAGGTCGGCCGCCTCTGCCGTCAACGGGACCGAGTCTTCTTCGTCGACGCGGTGTCGAGCCTCGGCGGCGAAGATCTGGACGTCCGGCGCGACAAGATCGACGTCCTCATCTCGAGCCCGAACAAGTGCCTCCACGCGGTCAGCGGGTGTTCGTTCGTGTGCGTGCACGAGCGAGTCTGGAAGCGCGTGGAAGAACTGCCCGCGCGTTCGTACTACCTGGACCTGCGGCGGTATCGCGCGGGGCAGATACCGTTCACGCCGGCGGTGTCGAATATCTTCGCCCTTAGCGCGGCGCTCGACGAGCTCCTGCGCGATGGGGCGTCGGGGCGCGTGAGGCACTACCGCGCACTCAACCGCAAGATGCGCCTCGCCCTGCGGCGGCTGGGCCTCGAGCCGCTCACGGACACGGGGCACGAGTCCCACACCGTCTGCACGGTCCGGGTGCCTGAGGGGATGACCTTCGCCGAGCTCTACGCCGCGCTGAAGGCCGAAGGGTACATCGTCTACCAGTGCAAGGCGCACCTGGAAGAACGCTACTTCCAGGTCGCGAACATGGGCGAGCTCAGCGAGGAGATGGTGCGCGGCTTCCTCGAGGCCCTCGAGCGCGTCCTGCACAAGGCCGGCGCTGGCAAGCCGGCGCGGCTCTACGCGCTCCAGACCGCCTGAGGGGGTCGTGCTCGTAGCCCACTGCTCTGACCTCCACCTGCGTTCCTTTCGTGGTGTGAGCCCGCTCGCCTTCCTGGGGAAGCGAGCGCTCGGCGGGGCGAACCTGCTGCTGCGGCGCGCGCGCGAGCACTCGATGGAGGTGGCGCACCTCTTGGTGAAAGACCTCAACGACGTCGGGCCGGACCACGTGGTGGTGAGCGGGGACCTCACGAACCTCTCCTTCGCATCGGAGTTCGAGACGGCGCGCGAGCTCCTCCGCGAACTCTCGCTGCCGGCCTCCGAGGTGACCGTCGTGCCCGGGAACCACGACTGCTACACCTACCTCGCGAGCTTGCGCGACGACTTCTCGCGCATCCTTGCGCCTTTCGTGAAAGGCGACCTGGTCGGGAGCGAGGGGTTTCCCTTCGTGCGGATGCGCGGCGACGTGGCGCTCGTGGCGCTCAGCACCGCGCGTCCGTCGGCGCCGTTCCTGGCGGTGGGGAGTCTCGGCGAGGCACAGCTCAAGCAGGCGGAGACGTTGCTCCTGCACCCGGAGGTGCGCGACAAGTTCCGGTTGGTCGCGCTGCATCACCCGCCGCGGGTCGCGGCCAAGCATCACTTCAAGCGGCTCACCGACTCGGAGGAGTTCCTCGGCCTCCTACGCCGGACGGGGGCCGAGTTGGTGGTGCACGGCCACCTCCACCGCGCCTGCCACGACGAGCTCGAGGGGCTCGGCGCGCCGATTCCGGTCATCGGGGTGACCTCCGCGACGTGGCTGCCGCCGCACGCGCCCGAACGTCGGGCAGCCTACAACCTCTACGAGATCGAGGGGCGGACCCTGCGGCGGGTCGTGACGCGGCGGTACGACTCCGCGGCCCGGCGCTTCATCTAGGAGACGCAGCGGCGCGACGGGCGCGAGCTGTCGTGATCTCGGCCTACCCCCGGTGCTTGCGCACGAGGGCCAGTCGGTAGAGGTACTCGTAGGCGGCGGCCGCCCGATCCCACCCGTGGCGCTCGGCCATCACGCGGCGGACGAGCGTGGCCATACCCAGCCGGTCCTCGCGGTAGACGCGTAGTGCGGCCTGGATCGCCCCGAGCAGCGCCTCGGGGGTCGCGTCGCGGAACTTGAAGCCCGTGCCCTCACCCGTGGCGGGGTCGAAGTTCTGGACCGTGTCCTCCAGTCCGCCGGTGGCGCGCACGATGGGGACCGTGCCGTAGCGGTGGCTGTACATCTGGTTCAGACCGCACGGCTCCCAGCGCGAGGGCATGAGGAAGAAGTCGCTACCGGCTTCGATGAGGTGCGCCAGCCGCTCGTCGAAGCCGATCCAGGCGTGCACGCGACCGCGGCGGCGCGCCGAGAGCTGGGCGAGGAGCTGCTCCGCCGAGGGGTCTCCCGTTCCGAGCACCACGAGCTGCAGGTCCAGCTCCAGCAGGCGATCGATCCCCGCGAGGAGCAGATCGATCCCTTTCTGCGCGGCGAGGCGGCTCACCAGTCCGAGGAGCGGCACTTCGGGGCGCTGCGGCAGCCCCGCCTCCTGCTGCAGGGCCGCCTTGCACGCGCGCTTGCCGGCCAGGTCCTCGGCGCCGTAGCGGTGGGGGAGGTGCGGGTCCGTAGCGGGGTTCCAGACCTCCTCATCGATACCGTTGAGGACGCCGAAGAGATCGCTCTGCCGGCTGCGCAGCAGGGCGTCGAGCCCCTCGCCGTAGCTCGGTGTCTGGATCTCCTGGGCGTAGGTCGGCGAGACGGTGCTGATCACCGTGCTGTGGTAGATGCCCCCCTTCAGCAGGTTGATGCCGTCGTTGCCTTCCAGGCCAAGGTGCTGGTGGAAGCCGACCTCTAGCCCCGTTTCGGCGAAGCGACTGCGATCGAACCAGCCCTGGTGGGCCAGGTTGTGGATCGTCAGCACGCTCGCCGCGGCCCCGGTTGGCGTGCCGCGTCCGACGGTGTTGAGGAAGACCGGCACGAGCGCTGTGGGCCAGTCGTGCGCGTGGAAGACCTGCGGCCACCAGTTGAGGTGCGCGCAGAGCTGCAGCGCGCCCCGGCTGAGCAGCGCGAAGCGGAAGCAGTTGTCCTCGTACGCGCCCCCGGGGGGGCCGTAGACCCCCGACCGATCGAAGGCCACGTTGTGCTCGAGGAAGTAGACCGGGACGCCGGCGAGCTGGCCCTGCAGGAGAGCCGACCAGCGTTCGCTCCCCCCGGCGGGGACCGACAGCGGGCGCGGGTGCTGCGAGAGCCCGTCGCGGCGGATCCAGCCGTAGCGCGGCAGGAGGAGGCGGACGTCCAGGCCGCGCTGCCGCAGGGCCGGCGCGAGAGCCCCGACCATGTCTCCCAGCCCGCCGGTCTTGGCGAAGGGGGTCGCTTCCGAGGCGACGAGCAAGACGCGAAGGGGCTCAGCCATCGTCACGCGTTCAGAACACCACGCCCCCGTACCCCACGAAGCTGTCGTCGGGGCGCACGTCCGCGCTGGTGGCGTAGGCGAGAAGGGTCGCCCGCGTGGAGCCCAGGCGGTGCGCGCAGTGGACGGCCGCCGCGGCGGCGCCCGGGCAGCAGGCGTTGCGGCGCGAGAGGGCCTCCACGATCATCGCTTGTGGGTCGAGTCGCTCCGCTTGGGCGAGGAAGCGGGGATCGTTTTCGTCGCGGACCCAGGAGAGCGCCGCGGCGCCACGCCCGCGTGGCGTGAAGCCGTAGTTGGGACCGTAGTGCGTGAGGTCGGTGGAGCCGACGGCCAGGATGCGTCGCCCGCGGTCGAGGGCGAGCTCCGCGGCCACCTGGGCCAGCTCGAGGCTGTCCACACGCGGAGGGGCCCCGACGACCACGATGCGGGCTGCGGGCCAGAGCCGCTTGAGGAGGGGGAACTGCACCTCGGCCGAGTTGTCCTGCGTGTGCGTCTCGCCGGTCTCGGCGCGGGCGTGGCAGCGCTGAAGTAGCGCGTGCGCGAGCTCCTCGTCGGTCGCGATGGGGCCGTACGGGGTCCACACCTCCCCTTCGACCATCACGCTCACCGGCGACGTCGGGGCGAGGTGTCCGGCGAAGAGGAGCACCGTCTCCGTCTCCGGTGCGGAGAGCGCGAGCGTCTCGAGGACCCGGAGGGCGACCCGTCCCGAGAAGACCCAGCCCGCGTGCGGGACGATGCCGCCGCGAAGACCCGGTTCGACGGTCGGGAGGGGCTCGTCGCCCCGGAGCTCGGAGATCATCCGGTCGCAGGCCTCCGCGGTGTCCGGGTACCACGTTCCCGCGAGGTCGGCCTCTCGAGTGCCCATGAGAGGCCTACTATCGGCCCACTCCGCCTCGGCTGTCAACGCGACGGCGCCAGCTGCCACCTGCTACATTCCCTGTGGGGACGGGAAGCGCGGCTTCGGGCCGGCGCTCCCGCCATGCGAGCGAAGGTGCGATGGGTACCTGTCCGACCTGCGAAGGCGTCTACCCCCACGGACAGTTCTGTCCGACGGACGGGACGCGCCTCGTGGCCGGAGGGGACGCGGCAGGGGGGGAGGATGCGCTCGTCGGGCGCGTGGTCGCGGATCGCTTTCGCATCGTCGGACGCCTCGGGGAGGGGGGGATGGGGACCGTCTACGAGGCGCGCCATCTGGTAATCGACAAGCGGGTCGCGCTCAAGCTCCTGCGCCCCGAGATCACGGCCTCGCCCGAGGCGGTGATGCGCTTCCAGCGGGAGGCGCGCGCGGCCTCGACCATCGGACATCCGAACATCGTGGCCATGGACGACTTCGGACGCCTCCCCGATGGGCAGGTGTACCTGACGATGGAGTACCTCGAGGGGCAGCCGCTGAGTGAGCTCGTCGCTCGCGGGCCCCTCGACGCGCTCGCCGCGGTGGACATCGCCATCCAGGTCGCCCACGGTCTCGCCGCTGCGCATGCCAAAGGGATCGTGCATCGCGACATGAAGGCGGCGAACGTCTTTCTGCTCGAGGGGAGCGCTCAGGTGAAGATCCTGGACTTCGGGGTCGCCAAGGTGAGCGCGGCGGAAGGGCGAGAGGAGGGGGCGCTGACGCGAACGGGGGTCATTTTCGGCACGCCGAACTACATGGCGCCGGAACAGGCGCTCGGCCGGCCGGTGGACCATCGGGCGGACATCTACAGCCTGGGGGTGATGCTCTACGAGATGCTCACCGGGAGCGTGCCGTTCGTGGGCGACTCGTTCATGGTGATCCTCACGCAGCACGTGACCGCGGCTCCCGAGCGGCCGTCGCTCCGCTGTCCGGGAGGCGTGGCGGCCCCTCTCGAGGCGCTCGTGCTCAAAGCCCTCGCGAAGGACCCCGGCGAGCGCTACGAGGACATGAAGTCGATGGTCGCTGCGCTGACGGCGGTGCGGGCGGAGCTCTTCGGCGCCGCACCCGCTCACAGCTACCTGCGGGTCTCCCGCATCCGGCCGCCGCTCTCGCCGACGAGCGCGGGCGTGCAGCCGGCCAGCACGCCGACGGCGGGAGAGCTCTTGCCGCGGCCGCCCGTCGCGAGAGGGCGACGAGGGGCGGCAGTGGTCGCCGGCGGCGCGACGCTCGCGCTCGCCGTCGGGCTAGGGATCTGGTTCGCTCGCGGGCGCGGGCCCGCCTCGGTCGCGGCGCCGGCTCGCTCCGCGGCGTTTGTCGCGAGCGACGACGCCGCAGAGGGGGCGACGCCGAAGGCGGCGAATGGCCCCGCGCCGGCCGTTGGGGTACGGGTGCGCGTGCTCGTCGCGTCGGAGCCGTCGGGCGCGGTGATCGTGCGCGACGGGCGCACCGTGGGGCAGACGCCCGAGGTGGTCGAGATCGAGCGCGGATCGCGTGTTACGCTCGTCCTGCGACGCGGTGGCTACGCCGACCGGGAGGTGCGGGTCGTGGCGGGCGAGGACCGTAAGCTCACCGTGGCCCTCTCGCCCGCGCGTCCGAGTACGCGGGCCGGGGAGAAGCTCGGAGCTGGCGGGGGGGCGAAGCGCGTGCGAGGAGGTCGCCGACCGGTGCGGCCCCGTCCGGCGGCGAGCGACGATGGATCGGATCACGGGCCCGAGCCGGAGACGCGGTCGAGCCGGCCGAGGCGCGTTCACGAACACGATGAAGCGACGGAGTAGCCGAGATGCCTATGCGATCCCCGATACGAACCACCGCGGTCCTGTGTCTCGTGCTCCTCGGAGGCGAGGTGGCCTGGGCTCTTCCGCCGGCGCTGGCCACGGCCGCACGGGAGGAGGCGCGACGGCTCTTTCTCGACGGGAAGGCCCACTACGACGCCGGCCGCTACGCGCGGGCCAAGGCGGCCTTTCGCAAGGCGGGAGCGCTCGCGCCCTCGCCGATCCTGGACTACAACCTGGCGCGCTGTCACGACCGGCTGGGCGAGAACGCGGAGGCGATCCGCTACTACGAGCGATATCTCGGCAGTGCGCCCGAGGCGGCGAAGCGGGCCGAGGTCGAGACGCGGCTCAAGGCGCTGCGGAGCCGCTCCGCGGACCCCTACGCAGACCTCGAGAACCGAGGCGCGGCGTCTCAACCGGCCACGCAGCCGGCGAGCCAGCCCGCGGTCGCTGCCGCGCGCGAGCCGCTTCGCGCCGGGCCGGCGGCGCTGCCTCCCCCGGGGCTCCCGCGGGCCGTGGGGCCGAGGCGACTCGCCTCCCGTGATTTTCCGCACGAGGCGACGCTGCAGCGGGAAAGGCGCGAGGCCTATTTCCCGGTCGCGCCCGCGCGTCGCCGTCGGGTAGATGCGCCGGCCTACCGGCAGTGGTGGTTCTGGGTGGGGATCGGCGCGGGCGTGGCGATCACCTCCTTCATCATCGCCACGGCGGCGACGGGTGGAACGGCCTCCCCGCCGCAGCGTCGTCCGGCCGGCCTCATCCTGTCATTCTGATTGACCGTCCTTCGATCGCGGCCGTAGGCTCCGACCGATGACCACGACGGCCACCGATAGCGAGCTTCTCGAGGCGGCTGACCTCGCCTTCGCCCGGGGTGAGCTTCCCGAGGCGCTCGGGTACTACGTGGCGTTGCTCGAGGCGGATCCGTCGGACTTCTACGTCTGGTATCGGACGGCGCTCGGGCTTGGCCGGCTCGGCGAGCGCGACGAGGCGGCGCAGGCGCTGGCGCGCATCGTGGCGGCGCTGTCGGGGGCCGGGCAGCTCCTGCTCGCGCTGGCCGCGGTCAAGGAGCTCCAGTCGCTCGACGAGGCCGCGGGCGGGCGCGCGGTGGCCGCCCTGGCGAAGGACTTCGGGGGCACGACGCGCAAGGATGCGGGACGCCCGCCGCCTCCACCTCCCGCCGGCCCGCCGCGCACCATCGCCGTCGGCGAGGCCGTCTCGCGCGACCCCCGCGTCCTGCGCGAGTCGGCGAGCGACGCGTGCGCGCGGGCGCTGCGGGCCTTCGAGGCGAGTTCGTCGAAGGGGCACGCGGGGGGCGCAACGCACTTCGCGCTCTTCAGCGAGCTGTCGCCCAAGGATCTGGCGGAGGTCTTCCCGTTGATGGCGCTGCGCGCGCTTCCACCCGGCGAGGTGGTGATCGAGCAGGGGGCCGATGGCACGTCGTTCTTCGTGCTGGTTCGGGGGGTAGTGGAGGTGACGCGCGACGGTGTGCACCTGGCCTTCCTCCGCTCGGGGGCCTTCTTCGGCGAGATGGCGCTCCTGTCCGACTCTCCGCGCGCGGCCCGTGTGGTCTGCCACTCCCCGACGCTGCTCTTCGAGCTCGACCGGCAGGGGGTCGTGACGCTCGCCGAACGCAGCCCCGGCGTGGCGCACGTGCTCGCCAGTCACACGCGGGAGCGCATGGTGCGGAATCTCCTCGCCACCTCGCCCCTCTTCGCGATGCTGGATCCCGAGCGGCGCGAGGACCTCGTCTCGCACTTCGTTTCGCTGGTCTTCGCCCCGGGGGAACAGGTCCTCGCCGAGGGGGAGGAGGGGGAGGGCCTCTACGTCGTGTTGAGCGGCGAGGTGGAGGTCTCGAAGGTCGAGGGGGGGGAGGCGCTGGCTCTCGCGCACCTCGGAACCGGCCAGGTCTTCGGCGAGATCTCGCTGCTGCAGCGACGCCCGGCCACGGCGACGGTCACCGCCTGCCGGAAGACGGTCGTGCTCTGCCTGCCGCGCGAGAGCTTCAACGCCTGCGTGGCGGAGTTCCCCGAGGTGCTGGCGCACGCCTACCGTCTGGCCATGGAGCGCGAGCAGGCCACGACGGCTGCTGCCGCCGGGCCCTCCGTCCCGGTCGAGGACGGACTCCTCATCTGACGCGCCCCGGGACCCCGCCGAGGGGCGCCTTGAATTTTCCGCAGCGCTAGGCTAAGTCGTCGCGTGTCACGTTGGCCCTGCCGTACGGGGGGGCCTGAAGCGGGCTTATCGTCATCATCTGTCGCCGGAACCGGGACGGAGCAGAGGAGGTCGCACGATGTCGCGTCTGCGTTGGGTTGCCTTCGGGGTGCTGGCGGTCTTCGCCGCCGGCTGCGTGGAGCAGGAGTCGGAGCGGGGGCCGACCGAGGAGGACTTGAAGGTCATCAAGCAGAACATCCTGGCCGCGCCGCCCGCGATCAAACACAAGGTGAACGCGGAGCTCGACGGGAAGATCACCTACCTCGGGGTGGACGTCGACAAGGACGAGGTCACGCCGGGGCAGCCCTTCACGCTCACCCACTACTGGAAGGTGGAGAAGGCCGCGCCGGACTGGAAGCTCTTCGTGCACATCAACGACCCGAGCAAGAAGAAGTTCATCAACGCGGACCACAAGGCGATCGGCAACCGCTACGCCGTCGCGCAATGGAAGCCGGGAGAGATCATCCGCGACGCGCACACGGTCACGCTGCCGAACGACTGGGGGGCGAGCCAGGTGGAGGTCTACACCGGGCTCTGGAAGGGCAAGGACCGGATGAAAGTGGTGAAGGGCGCGCAAGACAAGGAGGGACGCATCCTCGCCGTGACGCTACCGGTGAAGGGCGGCAAGGCGCCGGCGCCGGCCCCTGTGAAGCGACTGGTCGCGGCCAAGGCCACCAAGCCGGTGAAGCTCGACGGTAAGCTGGACGACGAGGTCTGGAAGAAGGCCGTCTCGTCCGGGCTCTTCGTGGACACGATGACCGGCGGGGCGGTGCCGATTGCGACCGAAGCCAAGGTGGCCTACGACGACAAGTACCTCTACGTGGCCTTCGACTGCAAAGACGAGGACGTCTGGAGCGACTTCAAGAAGCGGGACGATCATCTCTGGACCCAGGAGGCGGTGGAGATCTTCCTCGACGCGAACAACGACGGGAAGGACTACATCGAGCTCCAGGTGAACCCGCACGGCACGATCTTCGACAGCTACCTGCCGGAGTACCGCAAGAACCAGAACGACTGGGACGGCAAGCTCAAGGCCAAGGTCGCGGTGGACGGCACGGCGACGAAGCGAGGGGACAAGGACAAGGGCTGGACGGTGGAGGTGGCCATTCCCTGGGAGGACGCGAAGGGGCGCGGCAAGTACGAGCTGAAGGTCCCGCCGAAGGCTGGCGACAGCTGGAAGATCAATTTCTTCCGGATGGACAAGCCGGAGAAGGGGGGACAGATCGCGGCCGGCTGGTCGCCGCCGCTCGTGCCCGACTTCCACAAGCTGGATCGGTTCGGTGACCTCGTGTTCGGGGACGCCGAGGGCAAGGCTCCCGAGGCGGCCAAGGCGGAGGTGAAGCCGGAGGCGAAGCCGGAGGGGGCGACGCCTGCTGCCGAGGGGCGTCCCGCGGGAAAGGTCGTGCGGATGGCGGAGACCCCGGGTGAGCGCGGGATCCTGAACCGCAGCATCCGCGCCCCCCTGTCGGCGACGAAGCGAATTCCCCGCGACAAGCCCGCCAAGTAGCTCCCGATCGCCGCGGGCCGTTCGGCGCGGCAGGCCCTTCACTCGTCGAGAGAAGCTCAGGCTAGCCCCGGCGCTCCTGCGGCTCGGATCAGTGGCGCCGCACGCTCGGCGGTGCGTCGCTGAGAGCGCGCGCGAGCCACGCCGCCTGCTCGTCGGCCGCGAGGCGCTCCTGCTCGGAGGCGGCCCACGCGGCGAGCGCCGCCCCGTCGGAAAGACCGGCCGGAAGGTCCAGCTCGAGCAGTGTCGCCACGGCGGCGAGATCGGCCTGCGGCGTGGGCTCTACCTCCGGATGCTCGCTCGTGCACACGGCGGCCCAGCGTTCGAGGCTCGGGACGAGCGCCACGCGCGGGTCCCGCCCTCCGAGAGCGAGGGTGGCGCGGCTGAGCGCGCCGTGCCCCAGTCCGGCGCGGTGCAAGCTGGCGAGCGCGCGACTGACCGCCAGCGCTGCGTCGAGCCGCGCGTGGGAGCTCGCGAGCGGAGGCCACGGGCGGCCGACCCACGGCTCGAGGACGGCCTGGCCGCGGGGGGAGTCGAGGCCGAGCACCCGCTGGAGCTCCTCGGTAGCCTGCGCGGCCGCGGAGAGAAGGGCGAGCAGCCGCTCTCGCGCGGGCCCGGGGGCAAGCCTGACCAGCACCACGGCCCGGCCGAGCTGGGTGTCGCGCGCCTCGAGAAGCTGGAGCGCGGGGTTCGAGGCGCGCGTCTGCTCGACGTGGAAGCGCGCGTCGGTGGCGCGAGCCGGGCGCTGGGGTAGGGGCGGAGCACCCTCCGTCGGGGTCGCGGGGGTCGGGCGAGCCGGCGGGTCGGTCGGGAAGGCCTCGATGGCCCTTCGTAGCTCCTCCAGCGAGGCGAAGCGGGCGGCGGGGTCCGCCGCGAGGCAGGTCAGCACGACGCGGTCGCAGATCTGCGGCAGGCCTTCCACGCGCGCCGAGGGGGCCACGGGGGGCGGTCGGAGCGTGGTCGAGAGAAGCGCGGGCCCCGTGAACGGCAGTTCGCCGGTGAGCGCCTGGTAGAGCATGACGCCGAGCGCGTAGAGGTCGGTCGCAAAGGTCACGGCGCCACCGGCCAGTTGCTCGGGGGCCATGAAGGCGAGCGTGCCCACGAAGCTTCCGGTCTGCGTCTGCCCCGCGTCCTGCAGGTGCGCCACGCCGAAGTCGCCGAGCTTGGCCGCTCCGGCCTCCGTGAAGAAGACGTTCGACGGCTTGAGGTCGCGGTGGACGATGCCGCGCTGGTGGGCGGCCTCCAGCCCCGCGAGGACCTGGAGCAGGATCGATCGGCACGTGCCCGGCGAGAGGCGCGGACGCAGCCGGTCCGCGAGGGTGCCGCCGGACATCAGCTCCAGGACCATGAAGCCCGTCGCCTCCTGGAAGTCGAGGACCGGGACGACGTGCGGGTGGTCGAGCGTCCCGGCGATCCGCGCCTCGCGTACGAAGCGAAGGAAGGCCTCGCGTCCCCGCGCCCCCGCCGGCGCCGTGAAGAGTTTCACTGCGACCGGTCGGCCGAGCAGCAGGTCCTCCGCCCGGTAGACCCGTCCCATCCCCCCCGCCCCGAGGAGCTGCCCCAGTCGATAGCGCCCGGCGAGCGTGCGCGCGTCCGCCTCGGTCTGGATGGCGAGCTCCGGCAGGTCGGCGCAGTCGCGGCTGCGCGCGGGGACCTCGGCTCCGCTCGCGCGGAGACGCTCGAGTACGCCGTCCGCCGCGTGCGTGTAGCCGAGACGCGAGAGCGCGGCGACGAGCCAGAGACCGGCCGGCAGGGCTAGGGGCCCACCTGCCGCGAGGAGCGTCTGCAGGAGCGGGATCGCGTCGGCCGCTTGCCCCTGCGTGAGACACAGGCGGGCCGTGGCGAGTCGGGCGGTCGAGAGCTCATCGTCGCCGAGGTCGGCCGGTGCGACGTCCCGCGCCAGCGCACGGCGATAGAGGCGGAGGGCCTCCCTTCCCTCTCCACGCGCGTCGCGGAGCTCGGCGGCGCGTAGAAGCTCTCCGGCACGCTCGAAGCATTCGGCGGCGAGAGGCGACTCCTCGGCCGCACGGTGCAAGCGGCCGGCGATGGCCCACGCTCCGCGCTCGCCGGCGATACGAGCGCCTCGGGCGGCGAGCTCGTGCGGGCCCTGTTCCAGCCGCGCCACGAGCGCCTCGAGGGCCAGCGCGTCCTCGCCGCGCAGGCGATTGAGGAGGGCTCGCGGCAGATCTCCGGCGGCCTCCGCGCACCGAGCCGCGGCCGCGTGGTCCCATAGGCGTTCGTGGAGCGAGGCGGCCCCCGCGCAGTCTCCGGCGGCCTCGAGCTGGGCGGCTGCTTCGGCGAGCCGTCCGTCGGCAATCAGCGCCGTGACGTCTGGGTCGGGCACCTCTGCAGCTTAGCGCGGAGCACCCTTCGTGCCGAGAGCGCACCACGTGCGGGCCGGCGCGCATCTGCAGCGGGCCTCGATTGACCGGTCCTATGCCGCGTGGTAGGCATGCCCCGCCAACAGCAGGAATGGAGCGCATGGGCCGCCAAATTATCGGCGTCATTGGAGGAAGTGGGCTGTACCAGCTCGCGGGGCTCACCGAGGTGCGTCACGTGAAGGTGGAGACGCCCTTCGGCGATCCCTCCGACGAGTACCTGATGGGGGAGCTCGAGGGCCGGACCCTCGTCTTCCTGCCGCGCCACGGCCGAGGGCATCGCTTCTCGCCGAGCGAGCTGAACTACCGCGCCAACATCCACGGGTTCCTGCAGCTGGGGGCGCGCTGGGTCATCTCCGTCAGCGCCGTGGGAAGCATGCGCGAGGAGATTCGCCCCGGGGACATGGTCATCGTGGACCAGTTCTACGACCGGACGAAAGGGCGGCAGGCCACCTTCTTCGGCGACGGAGTGGTGGGCCACGTCCCCTTCGCCGACCCGATCTGTCCGAACCTCGCCGAGGTGGTCGTGAAGGCCGCCGAATCGGTCGGCGCGCGCTTCCACCGGGGCGGGACGTACATCTGCATCGAGGGGCCGCAGTTCTCGACGCGAGCGGAGTCGCGCATCTACCGCAGCTGGGGGGTGGACGTGATCGGCATGACGAACGTGACCGAGGCGAAGCTCGCGCGCGAAGCGGGGCTTTGCTACACGACCATCGCCATGGCCACCGACTACGATTGCTGGCACCAGGACGAGGAGGACGTCTCCGTGAGCAGCGTGCTCGAGACCCTGCGGCACAACGTCGACACCGCGCGGCAGGTCATCGCACGCGCGGCGCTGGCCGTGCCCGCCGAACGGTCTTGCGCTTGCGCCGACGCTCCCCGGCACGCGGTGATCACCGATCGTGGCTCGCTCAACGCGCAGACCCGACGCAAGCTGGCTCTGATCCTCGGCGAGGAGGAATAGCGATGAGCCTTCTCGTCGTAGGCAGTGTGGCCCTCGATTCCGTCGAAACCCCCGTCGAGGGGCGGGACGAGGTGCTCGGGGGGTCGGCTTCTTTCTTCGCCACCGTCGCGTCCCTGCTCGTGCCCGTGCGGCTCGTGGCCGTGGTGGGCGAGGACTTCCCCGTCGAACACATAGAGTTCCTGGCGCGGCGCGGGGTGGACCTGCAGGGCCTGCAGCGCGTCGCCGGTCGCACCTTCCGGTGGGCGGGGCGGTACCTGCCGAACATGGTGGACCGCGAGACGCTCGACACGCAGCTGAACGTGTTCGAGCACTTTCGCCCCACGCTGCCGGCGAGCTACCGGGACTCGAACTTCGTGTTCCTCGCGAACATCGACCCCGCGCTGCAGCTCGACGTGCTCCGTCAGGTAGAGCGGCCACGCCTCGTCGCCTGCGACACGATGAACTTCTGGCTGCGCGACCGGCACCTCGACGCGGTGAAGGAGGTGCTGCGGTCGGTCGACCTCCTCATCCTGAACGACGAGGAGGCGCGGCTGCTCTCGGGACAGGCGAACCTGGTCAAGGCGGTGGCTGCCATCCGCCTCCTCGGCGTGAAGCGCGTCATCGTCAAGCGGGGCGACGCCGGGGCCATGCTCTACGGTGACGAGGGGATCTTCTGGGTCCCGGCCTTTCCGCTGGAGAACGTGGTGGACCCCACTGGCGCGGGGGATTGCTTTGCGGGCGGCTTCATGTCTTATTTGGCTCGCACCGGGGATCTGGGCCCGGCGAACCTGAGGCGGGCGATGGTGTTTGGCAGCGCGACGGCGTCCTTCGCGGTGGAGGACTTCAGTGTGGACCGGTTTCGTACCCTCGAGGAGTCGGCGCTTCTCGAGCGGTGCCAGGCCTTCGCGCGGTTGGTGCGGTTCGAGGAAGTGAGGCTATGACGATGCTGACCCACAACGACGTGACGACGCTGGACCCGGTGGTGCTGCTCGAGGAGCGCATGGGGGCCCTCGACCGAACGGGGCAGCGGCTCGAGCGGATCCTCGACGAGATGGGGACGCTCGAGAAGGATCTGGACCGGCTGGACCAGACGCTCTTTCTCCCCGGGCTGTCCGAGTTGACGCGCGAGGAGCTCCTCGACGAAATGGACCTCGGTGTCGCGGCCTACAACCACCTGCGGGAGGCAGCGGCGGGAGCGTACCGGCAGCTCATCGTGCAGCGCGAGGCCTGCGGCTTTCGTCACCACGAGGTGGTGCGCCGCTGCTACGCCATTCCCGAGCTGCGCTGCTGCCGCAACGACGTGGACAGCTGCGGCTAGCCGCGGCGCTGCCGCCTTCCAGCCCCGTGTTCTTCGAGCTGACGGCCACCTCCGAGGATGCCACCGTGGCGCTCGGTGCGGCGCTCGGACGCGTGCTCGAGCCGGGCCTCGTCGTTGGGCTCATCGGGGACCTGGGGGCGGGCAAGACCTGCTTCGTCCGAGGCGTCGCGGAGGGGGCCGCCGTCCCCCCCGAGATCTACGTGGCCAGCCCGACCTTCACGCTGATCAACGAGTATCCCGGGCGCGTCCCCCTCGTGCACATCGACCTCTATCGACTGGGCAGCGCGACGGACCTGGTCGAGGTGGGCGTCGTCGACAGCTACGGCGGGCCCGGGGCCTGCCTCGTGGAGTGGTTCGATCGCTTCCCGGAGGAGCAGCCGCCGGGGCGACTGGAACTGACCTTCCTGGTGACGGGGGACGCGTCGCGACGCGTCCTGGTGCGGGCCACGGACGAGGCGCACGCGGCGCTCGCCGTGCGCTGGAAAGGAGAGCTCCCGTGAAGATCCTCTATGGGGTGGTGGGCGAAGGGATGGGACACGCCACGCGCAGTCGCGTGATCCTGAATCACCTCGTGCAGCGCCACGAGCTGCAGATTGTCGTCTCGGGGCGCGCCCACGCCTACCTCAAGCAGCACTTCCCCGACGTGATCGAGATCGAAGGGCTGCGGATGACCTACGAGAACAACCAGGTCGACCGTAGCGCCACCTTCTGGGACTTCCTCAAGCGGTTGCCGACGCTGGTCTCTACCAACTTCGACGCCTTCCGGCAGCTCAGCGAGCGCTTCCAGCCCGAGGCCGTGGTGAGCGACTTCGAGAGCTTCGCGTACATGTTCGGCAAGCACCACGGCGTGCCGGTGATCTCGATCGACAACATGCAGGTCCTGAATCGCTGCGAGCTGGACATCCGCATCGGTCCGGAGCACGAGCAGGACTTCCAGATCGCCAAGGGGATCGTGAAGAGCAAGCTTCCGGGGTGCTACCACTACCTGATCACGAGCTTCTTCTTCCCCCCCGTGCGCAAGGAGCGCACGAGCCTCTATCCGCCGATCCTGCGGCGCCGCATCTTGCAGGCCGAGCGTTCGCTGGGCGAGCACCTGCTCGTCTATCAGACCTCGACGAGCAACACGGCCCTCCTCGAGATCCTGAAGGCCACCGGGGTGCCGTGTCGGGTCTACGGCTTCGGCCGGGAGGAGCGGCTCGGGAACGTGCACCTGCGCCCCTTCTCCGAGGATGGCTTCATCGAGGACCTCGCCTCGTGTCGCGGGGTCCTCGCCACCGGCGGCTTCTCGCTCATGGGGGAGGCCATCTACCTCGGCAAGCCGCTCCTGGCCGTGCCGCTCCGGAAACAGTTCGAGCAGATTCTGAACGCGCTCTACCTCGAGAAGCTGCACTACGGAGCCTACGCGGAGGAGCTCTCGGCCCCCGCGGTGGAGGCCTTCTGCGAGCGCCTCGAGGAGTACCGGCAGGCGCTCGCGAGCTACGCGCAGGATGGGAACACGCTGATCCTCGGCGCGCTGGACCGGCTCCTCGGTGAGGTGGCGAGCCCTCCGCGCCACGAGGAGTAGGGCGAAACGGAGCCCGCGGGACGATGAGCTATCGCGAGACGATCGACGGCTACCTCAGGCGCTTCGGCGAGCTCGTCGGGGTGGAGCTCGAGCCCTTGAATGCCGAGGGCCACTCGTCGGTCCAGCGCGGGAGCGCGACCGTCGGGATCAACGTGCTCGAGGACCATCGCGTGCTGATGTTCCTGAGCCCGATCATGCGCGTCCCGAGGCGGCGTCCGGAGGAGCTCTACCGGAAGCTCCTCGAGCTCAACTTTCTCGGCACGAGCGACGCGGCCTTCGCCATCGACCGGGAAAAGAACGTGGTCTACCTGCGCGCGCTGCGCGGCCTTGAGGGGCTGGACTTCGAGGAGTTCGTGGACCTCCTGGACACGATGGGGAGCGTGGCCGACGAGTGGGACGAGAAGCTGCGGGCGGAGTTCGGGGACTGAGGGCTCGCGGGCGCGCTACGGATAGAGCGCCAGGACGAGGGCCGGCGCGGGGGGCGACGCGCCGGAGGGGGCCACCAGGATGAGCCGCGCGCCGACGGGGGGCAGACGGTCCATGTCGTCGAGGGACTCGAGGACCAGGCGACCGGCGGCGAGGAGGAGCGTCCTCGCGGGGCGTCCGGAGGTCGTCGGAAGATCCAGCGTCGGGGCGTCGATCGCCACGCCGAGAAGACGCGGGGCGCGCTTCAGGAGGTACCTCGCCCCCTCCTCGGTGAGCCCCGGGCCGCGCGACGTCCCGGCGAGGCGGGCGTCCGGAGGCGCGGGGGCGCGCGCCGAGGGCGTCTTTCCCGGGGCCGCCGTCGTCTGTCGGTGGGCGGTGCGAAGCAGGAGCAGCGCGCCGTCGGGGATGGGCCCGGTTCGTTGCTCGAGGGCCTGGAGCTCCTTGAGGCCCACGGGGCCGACGAGGGGGCCCAGGTTCAGCACCACGGCGGGGACGACCTTCCACGCCGCCACCTTCGCGCCGGCGAGCCACGGACCGTGGCGCGTCTTGCCGCTCTCCCCCAGCGCGCCGCGGAGCTGGCCCACCGCGGGGCTGCCGCGCGGACGCTGCGAGAGGAAGCGATAGCCGCTCTCGGCCAGGTGCGTCCACCAGGCCGCTTCGTCCTGGCCGAGCGGCTCGCCGAAGAGGCGGACGAGGAAGGCCATCGCCTCGGCGCGGGCGTGGTTCGTGCCGGCCTTGAGCTGCCACATCAGCTCCTCGAGCCCGGTCCGCTGACCGAGGCGTACGAGGGCCTCGGCCAGGATCCTCCGCACGCGCTCGACCTTTTCTTGGGCCAGCGCCGCCCGCAGTGGACGGATCGCGTCCCCGTCGCCGATGAGCCCGAGCGCTTCGGCGCAGCGCGCGCGAACCCAGGGGTTGGGGTCCTTCGCGAGCTGCTGCAGGAGCGCCGGGAGCGCGGCGCGGTCGCCGCGGACTCCAAGGGCGAGCGCAGCGGCCTCCCGTCGCAGCGGGTCCTTGTGGCCGGTGAGCGTGGCGAGGGGACCGGTGGGCTCTGCTCCGTGGCCAGAGCCCGCCACCGCGAGCGTGAGCCAGAGCGCCGCCGCTACGGCGCTGAAACGCGTCAGACGGATCACTCGGGTGCCTCCTCGATCTCCCAGCGTTCGTACGGGGTGTGGTTGCCGGCCAGCTCGCTCAGGAAGCGCGAGAGGCGGAGCAGGCGTCGGGGACCGTCGCCGCTCTCCTCGAAACGGACCTGGCAGAGGTAGAGCTGTTCCATGGCCCGCGTGACAGCCACGTAAAAGAGGCGGCGCTCCTCCTCGGTCTCGGCCTCGGTGCGGACCGACAAGGCCTGCGGGAAACGGCCCTCCGACAGCCAGAGCAAGAAGACGACCCGCCACTCGAGGCCTTTCGCCTGATGCACGGTGCTCAGGGTGAGCTTCTCCTCGGGGGCTTCGCCGGGACCCACCCCCTCGGCGGTGAGGCCGGCGAGGAGCGCGAGCTCGCTGAGGAGCTGCTCGAGGCTCTCGAAGCGGCGCGCGTAGTCGGCGAGCTGCTCGAGGTCCTCGAGGCGCGTCTGGGCGTTCGGGAAGGCCGAGCCGGCGTAGTCGCGATAGTGCCCCTCGACGACGCGCTGGATCATCGCGGCGGGGCCCGCGCAGCCGTCCACCTCGTGGAGGAGCTGGGCGAGGCGGGCGACGGCGGGGCGGGCCGCGCCGGGGAGCCGCTCCCGAAGGGCCACGTCCGACAGGCGCCCCGCGGCGCCGTGAGCCACCGGAGCGCCGTGAGCGACCGCGCCTTCGCTCGCTACCGCCGAGAGGATCTGCCCCGAGCTTCGCTGGCCAACCCCCGCCCAGAGCTTGAGCACGCGTTGCCAGGCGAGCGCGTCCGCACCGTTGTGGGCGAGGCGCAGGTAGGCCAGCACGTCCTTGATGTGGGCCTGTTCGAAGAAGCGAAGCCCCGAGCGCACGGTGTAGGGGATCTTGCGCCGGGTCAGCTCCACCTGGAGCTCGAGGCTATGGGCGTGCGCGCGGTAGAGCACGGCGATCTGGGGCAGGGGAACCTGCTCCTCTTGCGAGAGCTCGAGGACGCGCTGCGCGACGAAGGCCGCCTGCTGGTAGACGTCGAAGAGCGGGAGCAGCACGGGCCGCGATCCCGCTGCGCGCGTCGGCCGGAGCACCTTGGGATACTGGCGGACGTTGCAGGCGATGGAGGCGTTCGCGAGCGAGAGGATCTCGGGGCTCGAGCGGTAGTTGAGCTCGAGCTTGAAGATCTGGGCGCCGGGGTAGCGTGCGGGGAAGTCCAGGATGTTCTGAAAATGCGCCCCGCGAAAGCCGTAGATGCTCTGCGCGTCGTCGCCCACCACGGTGAGGTTGCCGTGTCCTCTGGCGCAGAGGTCCACGATCTCGCCCTGGAGGAGGTTCGTGTCCTGGAACTCGTCGACGAGCACGTGCTCGAAGCGCTCGACGAGCTCGGCGGCCGGGCCCGCAGGGTCCGACAGGAGTCGATGGAAACCGAGGAGCAGGTCGTCATAGTCGAGGAGGCCGAGCCGCTCTTTGCGGCGGGCGAAGCGGTCGAGGATCGCGGTGAGCTCGTCGGTCAGGTCGTAGAAGCGCGGGGCGTGGAGGCGCACGGCCTCCGCGGGCCGCAGGCGGCTGTTGGCCACGGCGGAGGCGAGCTGGAGGAGCACCGCCGGGGCCGGGAAGCGCTTCTCGCGCAGCGCCGCGCCGGTCTCCCCCAGGCAGACCGTCATCAGGTCGCGGGCGTCCTCGCGGTCGAGGATGGCGTAGTTTTCGGGGAGGGCGAGCGCGCTGCCGTGGCGGCGCAGGGCCAGGTTCGCCACGTGGTGGAAGGTGCCCGCCCAGAGCGGGCGAAGGTCGAGGCCGAGCAGCCCCTCGAGCCGGTGCACCATCTCCTTGCCGGCGCGGTTCGTGAAGGTGCAGAGGAGCAGCCGCGAGGGGGCGAGCCCGTCGGCGATGAGCCGCGCGGCGCGGTAGGTCAGCGTGCGGGTCTTGCCGCTGCCGGCCCCCGCGATGACCAGCAGCGGGCCTTCACCGTGCAGGACCGCGGCGCGTTGCTGTTCGTTGAGCTCGGAGAGGAAGTCGGAGCCGCGGCCCGCAGGGCGCTCCGTGCGCAACACGTACCGGGTCACGATGCGCGAAAACTCCCTCTCGAGGACTGGCCCACCGCGCTACGCGATCACGTGGAGCGGGATCTGGCGGTCGAGACACTCGTTGACGGCCTTGGCGAAGGCCCGCCAGGCGTAGATCAGATGCTGGTCGACGCGTTCGAGCTCGTCCGCGTCGTCGTCCTCCTCCTCCTCGTCCCCGTCCTCCTCGCCGAGGTTCAGCTCCTCGCGGAGGTCTTCGAGCGCCCCGGCCAGGGCGTGCGCGCTGCCGATGGTCTGGCCCCCGACGCTCACGCGGCCGTCGAATTCGAGGGGGAGATAGATGTGGCAGGCCACGTCGTGGAACTCGAGGCGGTCCATGAAATCCGCCAGCGCCGTCTCGCCCAGGGGCTCGTCGAGATCCAGGCTGTCGTCACACGGGGGGAGCTCGTTCACTCCGAGTTCCGCCAGTTTGACCTGTAGCTTCTCGAGCTGCGGGGAACTGAGGGCTTCGTCAAGCGGGAGGAGCTTCAGCTCGGCCATGGAATACCTCCGGTCGGGGTGAGTCAACGGCGTTCGGAGGGTCGTGTCAAGAGCGGAGCCGCCTCCCCGCGGTGGGGTCCGTCGGCCCCTCGGGTGAGCTATCATAAGGAGGGTGACCGCCTCGCACGCCCCATCGATCGAAGAGCTCGGCCGCCTGGACGGGGCGGCCCGCAAGACGGCGTGCAGGTCCTACGTCGCGGAGGCGCGGGCGGCCATGCGTATGGGCTTGGAGCGGGGGGAGTCGCCGGCGGAGCTCTTCGGCGCGCTCGCTGCGGCCTACGACGCCCTCCTCGGCGCGCTCATCGGAGAGGAGGAACTGGGCGAGGCGCACGTTTGCCTCGTGGCGCTCGGCGGCTACGGTCGCCGCGAGCTCTACCCCTTCTCCGACCTGGACCTGCTCATCCTCCGGCAGCCGGGGACCGAGCAGATGGCGGACCGGCTGCTCGAGCGCGTCGTGTACCCGCTCTGGGACGCGAAGCTGACGGTGGGCCACGCGGTACGTAGCGTCGACGAGGCGCTCGACCTGGCGGCCTCGGACCTGACGATGCGGACGGCTCTGCTCGACGCCCGACGCCTCCTCGGCGACGAGGGCCCGTACCACGCCCTGACGGCTGGTGCCTACCGCGAGTTCTTCGGCCCCGAACACGTGAACCAGTTCGTGGCGGCCCTGGCCGAGGAGCGGGCGCGCCGCCACGCGCGCTTCGGTGAGTCGGTCTACCTCCTCGAGCCGAACGTGAAGAGCGGGAAGGGGGGGCTGCGAGACCTGAACACGGCCCTCTGGGCGGCAACCGCGCGCCACGGGCTCGGCGAGCTCGACGAACTTCCCCGGGTCGGGGCGGCCACTGCGCGCCAGTGCCGCGCGCTCGCCGAGGCCCGGGCCTTCCTGCAGAACCTGCGGCTCGCGACGCACCTCGCTGCGGGGCGGGCCCAGGACCGTCTCCTCTTCGACCTGCAGGAGGTGCTGGCTCCGCGGCTCTTCCCCGAGCAGGAGGTGCGGGGCGTTCGGAGGTCGGCCGCGTCGGCTCCCGCGGTAGAGCGGCTGATGCACGCGTACTACCGACACGCGCGAACCGTGGTGATCGAGACCGACGGGATCCTCGAGCGGTGCTGCGTGAATCCGGCGGGGGGGAACGACGTGCAGCCCGCCGAGGTGCGGTCGATCGACCCCGTGTGGGAGGTTCAGGGGCAGCAGCTGGTTTGCCTCGCCCCGGAGGTGTTCTGGGAGCGCCCCGCGGAGATGCTGCGGGGCTTCGCACTCGCGGCGGCGGAGGGGCTCGAGCTCGCGCGGGCCACGCGGGACGTGCTGGCCGAAGCGGCGGCGTCGGAGCCGGGGCACGAGCTCGCCGCCTCCGAGGAGGGAGCTCGCTGGTGGCTCGAGCTCCTCCAGCACGCGACGGTTCGCGCCGGGCGTTCGGTGCTGCAGTCGCTCCACGACGCGGGACTCCTCTGCGCGGTGATCCCGGAGCTCGCTCCGTGTACGGGCAGGGTGCAGCACGACGTGCACCACGTCTACACGGTGGACCAGCATTCGCTCTACGTCGTCGAGCTCCTCCACGCCTTCGCGCGCGGGGAGCAGCCGGATCTCTCGCCGACCGCGGCCGCGCTAGCCACCCAGGATCCGCCCTCGCGGAGCCTGCTCCTGGCGGCGCTGCTGCACGACGTCGGCAAGCCGTACGGCAGCGACCACAGCGGAAAGGGGGCGCGGCTCGTCGCAGGGGTTGCGGCACGGCTCGGGCTGGAGCGGGAGGAACAGGACCTGGCGGTCTTCCTCGTGGCGCAGCACCTGAGCATGGCGCGCATCTCCCAGCGCAGGGACCTCGGGGACGATCGAGTGATCGCCGACTTCGCCGCGCTCGTCGGCAACGTCGAACGACTCCGCGCCCTCTACCTGCTCACGGTGGCTGACACGGCGATGACGGCCCCGGGAAACCTCACCAGCTGGAAGGCGTCGCTGCTCGACGAGCTCTACCGGAAGACGTACCACGAGCTACGGGACGGCGACGGGGCGGCCGCGCGACGGGAGGAGGAGGTCGGGACCCGCCGGGAGAGCGTGCGCGCGCTGCTTCGCCGCCACTGGGGGGACGCGGGCGAGCAGGTCGTGGAGCGGGCCCCGAGGGCGCTCCTGGCCGCGCACACCCCGGAGGCGCTGCAGCACTTCCTCGGCGTAGCCCTCGAGCTGGACCAGGAGCCCGAAGGAGTGGTGCGGATCGGGACGCGCCCCTACGACGCGAGCACGACGGAGCTCACGATCTGCTGCGACGACGGGCCGGGGCTCTTGGCGACGATGACCGGCGTGATGCTCGCACGGCGCATCTCGGTGCTGGCGGCCCAGATCTACACGCTTCCGCCCGACCGGCCGGGAGGAGGGCCGCACCACGGGCGGGCTCGCGCCCTCGATGTCTTCTGGGTGCACGGCCCTCCGTCGGCGGACTACCGGGCGTGGAGCGACTTCGCCGCGCTGCTGGAAGGGGCGCTACGAGGGGAGCACGCGGTATCCGAGCTGGTGGCGCGCGCGACTCGCCCCTCCGCCCTGCCGGCGCGGGCGCTCCCCAAGGTGGCGACGGAGGTGCACGTCCACAACGAGGCCTCCGAGCGGTGTACCATCCTCGAGCTCCAGACGGCGGACCGGGTGGGACTCCTCTACGCCGTGACGCGGACGCTGGCCGACCTGGAGCTGGAGATTCTCTTCTCGAAAGTCGAGACGGAGGCGGGGCGCGTGACCGACGTTTTCTATTTACAGGAGCGCGCGACGGGTCAGAAAGTGACGCTCCCCGAGCGGCTGACCGAGATCGCCCGGGCGGTGCGCGAGAGCGTCTCTCGGGGGGACGGATGAGCGACAGGATGAGGAACCAGGGCGGATCGCAACCTAAGGCGGCCGGCCACAATTACCGGTGCATCCTCGCGGCCGATGCATCCCGGCTGGCTTCGTTGCTCCTCGGTTGCGTACCGACGGGTATGCGCCCTCGTCGCGCCTCGCCATCCGGGCGCCTCGACCACGATCCCTGCACAGCTAATTGTGGCCGGCCGCCTAAGCGCGCGAGGGCGTTGGCCGTGGTGCTCGGCTTCTGCGCACTCCTGGCGGGGGCCCCGGCGGCGGCGGCAGGAGGAGGACACCTGCAGCGCGGCGCGGACCTCCTCGCGCGCGGCGACCTCGCAGGGGCGGCGGCGGCCTTCAGCGACGCGATCCGCGAGAACCCCAAGGATGCACGGGCGTACTATCAGCGTGGCGTCTGCCATGGGCGCCTGAAGAAGGCGGCGGAGGCGAAGGCCGACTACCGCGCGAGCCTCAAGCTGGACGCGCGCCTGGCCGAGGCGCACAACAACCTCGGGGCGCTGCTACACGAGGAGGGGGAGGAGGAGCCGGCGCTCGCGCACCTGAAGCTGGCGGTGCAGCACAAGCCGAGCTACGGGGAGGCCTGGTTCAACCTGGGACTGGTCCTCTACGCCACCAAGCGCTACGGCGACGCGGCGAAGGCCTACGTGCGCGCGGCGCGCCTCAAGCCCAAGGACGTGGACGTCCGCATCAACCTGGGGGCGGCGCTCCAGCGATTGGACGACGTCGAGGGAGCGCTACGCCAGCTGAAGCTGGCCGTACAGCTCGCCCCGAAGGACGCGATGGCCCGCGCCAACTACGGCGGCCTGCTGCTCGAGCGCGGCAAGCTGGACGAGGCGCTCGGGGAGCTCAAGACCGCGACGCGGCTCGACCCGAGCTACAGCCCCGCCTGGCGCCGGCTCGCGCAGGTCCTGACGAAGAAGGGGGCCCACGGCGAGGCGGTCGCGCACCTCAAGCAGGCCTGCAAGCTCTCGCCTCGGTCGGCCGAGCTCCGCGCTCTCCTCGGTCAGGTCTACCGCAAGTGGGGCAAGAGCGCGCTCGCCCTGGGCGAGTACCGGGCGGCCCTCAGGATAGACCCCTCGTTTCACAAGACGCACCTGCTCATCGGTCGCCTGCACGCCGCCGACGGCAATTGCGCGGCGGCCCGGAAGGCCTTCGCCGCCTTCGTGGCGACCGAGCCCAAGCTTCCAGCCGACACGCTCGAGAAGCTCGCCGCGGAGTGCAAGGCGCGACCGGGCGGCGGAGGAGGGGCGCGTCCGTGACGAGCGCCGGAGGTCGTGCGGAGGCCGGGACGCGGCTCATCGAGCGTCCGGGGGCGGGGAGCGTGCTCGTGGTGCGCGCGAGCCGGCTCTCGGTGGAGCAGGGGCCGGATCGCGGCAAGGAGCTCGCGCTCGAGGGGCGCCCCGTCGTAGTTGGCACCGACCCGACCTGCGACCTCGTCCTCACGGACCCGGCGGTCTCCGCGCGCCACCTCTCGGTCGAGCCGCGGCGCGAGGGGTTTCTGCTGAAGGATCTGGGCAGCACCAACGGGACCTTCGTGGACGGCTACCGCGCGGAGGCGCTCTACCTTCCTTCGGGGGCGCAGCTCGAGCTCGGCGGCACGACCCTGCGCTTTCTGACCCTGGCGGAGGAATTAGAACTTCCCCTCAGTAAACGGACCCGGCTCGGCGGACTGCTCGGCCACGGCGAGGCGATGCGTCAGGTATTCGCCATTCTAGAACGCGTCGCGCCTACGGAGGCGACGGTGCTCCTCGAGGGGGAGTCCGGAACCGGCAAGGAGCTGGCCGCGCGCGCCCTCCACGAGCTCTCGCCCCGCAAGACGGGCCCCTTCATCGCCCTGGACTGCGGCGCGATCCCGCCCGCGCTGATCGAGAGCGAGCTCTTCGGACACGCGAAGGGCGCCTTCACCGGCGCGGCGCACGCCAAGGCCGGTCCCTTCGAAGAGGCCGAGGGGGGGACGGTCTTCCTGGACGAGCTCGGCGAGCTGCCCCTCGAGCTCCAGCCGAAGCTCCTGCGCGTGCTCGAGAGCCGCACCGTGCGGCGGGTGGGGGAGTCCCAGGTGCGCGCCATCGACGCGCGGTTCGTGGCGGCTACCAACCGCAACCTGTCGCAGGAGGTGGAGGCCGGCCGATTTCGCCAGGACCTCTTCTTTCGCCTATCGGTGATTCGCGTCCGTTTGCCCGCCCTGCGGGAGCGGCGCGAGGAGATCCCGCGGCTCGTGGCGCACTTCCTCGCACAGCTCGGGCACGACCCGGCGCAGCCGATCCCTTCGTCGATGATGGAGCTGCTCTCGGCCCACGCCTGGCCCGGAAACGTGAGGGAGCTGCGCAACGTGGTGGAGCGACTCGCGCTGCTGCCGGGGATGACTCCGCAGTACTACCTGGACGGAGAGGGCCGCCCCTGCCCGCCAGCCGGGGAGGTCGTCGTCCCGCTCGACGTGCCGTTTCACGAGGGGAAGCGGGTCTGGACGGAACGCTTCGAACGGGAGTACCTCGCGGCGCTCCTCTCGCGCTGCGGTGGAAACATCTCGGAGCTGGCCCGCGTCTCGGGGCTCTCCCGGCAGTCGTGCCACCGGCTCCTCGACCGCTACGGGCTGACGTAGCGCGCTGGGTCTCTGCCCCCGATGCTCTCTTCGGACCGGATTGGGCCGTATCGTCTCGTGCGCCGGATCGCCATCGGCGGCATGGCCGAGGTCTTCGAGGCGCAGCGAGAGGGTGACCCCACCTCGGTCGTCCTGAAGGTGCTGCTCCCCGAGCTCGCCGCGGACGCGGAGTTCGTGCAGATGTTCGCCGACGAAGGGCGGCTGGCCGCGGCTCTCGCGCATCCGCACATCGTGCGAGTCCACGCGTCCGGGGAAATAGAGGGAACGCACTATTTAGAGATGGAGCTCGTGGACGGGGTCTCCCTGGCGGAGTTGCTGAGGGGGCAGGGGGCCCCGCTCGAGCCCGGGCTCGCGCTCCTCGTGGCCGAGGGATTGCTCGCGGCGCT
Source organism: Deltaproteobacteria bacterium (assembly GCA_020848905.1). Lineage (NCBI taxonomy): Bacteria > Pseudomonadati > Myxococcota > Myxococcia > Deltaproteobacteria bacterium. The sequence goes on along the minus strand of JADLHG010000042.1, from coordinate 424,476 downwards.
GGGGCACCTCCACGGGTTGAAGGGCGCCGACGGGCGCTCCCTCGGGGTAGTACATCGCGATCTGAACCCGCGGAACGTGCTCCTCTCGCGGCGGGGCGAGGTAAAGCTGAGCGACTTCGGCATCGCGCGCTCGCGGCTCCGGCAAGGGCGCACGCGTACGGGAGTGATCAAGGGAACCGTGCAGTACCTGGCTCCCGAGCAGCTCGCCGGGGACGAGGTGGACGCGCGCACCGACGTGTACGGGGCCGGGCTCGTGCTCTTCGAGCTCCTGACCGGGGCGCCCTACATCGCCGGGGAGCGGGAGGTGGACCTGCTGCGCGCGGCGGAGCATCCCCGCTGGCGGGCTCCGTCTAGCCTGCGTCCGGAGCTGTCACCGCGCTTCGACGCGTTGCTGCAGCCCGCGCTGCAGCCCTTTCCCGAGCAGCGGTACGGCAGCGCCGCGTCCTTCTCGGCCGCTCTCGCGCGGGTGCGGGAGGAGCTCGCGCTGCGGACGGACGTGGAGTCGCTGGCGAGCTGCGTGCGCGCTGCGGCCACCGCGGCGCCTAAGGGCGTGGGGGCGTCGGTGCGGCCGATCGCGGCGGGGCGCGACGGAACCGTGGTGCGCGACCGTGGTGCGTCGGCCCTTTCTCCGGAGGCGGACAATCAGTCACGGGAGACGGCGCGCAGAAGGCTGCTCGGGGCCGGGGCGCTGCTCCTCGCCGCGCTGGGGGTGGGAGCGTATTGGTGGGTGCGTTCTACTTCCCGGGAGAGGCCGGCCGGCGGTGCCGCGGGGGTGGTCGGGGGAGCGCCGGGGGACGGAGGACGCGCGTCGCGGCCCGCGGCGCTCGACGGTGGGTCGAGAGACCGCACGCGCTCGGCGTCCGTCGCGCCGGATGCCTCGGCGCGAGGGGTGGTGCGGCGGCGACGGGGGGGCGGCGCGGGGCGCGGCGACGGCGGGCGCCCGGGGGTTCGCGGAAGCTTGCAGGGAGATGGCGGGGCGAGCGTGGCCACGTCGCCCGTGGAGAGCACGCGGGTGGCGGAGCGGCTGCGCACGTTGCGAACGGCGCTGGGCAGCCAAGGGCTCCTCCTCGAGGATCTCCCCGCAGAGCTGCGCGGTCAGTGGGTGGCGGCGGAAGGCCACCTGCGCGAGGGGAGGCTCGTCGCCGCGCGCGAGAGCTTGACGAGCCTCGAACGGCGCCTGGCCAGCGTGCGGGTGGACCGGCCCCTGGTGCAGGAGAAGCTCAACCGGGTGGACCGCCTTCTGCGCGCGCTCCCGGCGACGCGTCCGGACCGGCGGGCGCTCGAGGATCAGGCGGCCACCGCGCTCCAGACCTTCATGGACGGGGATTACGCGGGGGCGAACGCGCAGCTCACGGCGATCCTGAGGCGGCTCGGCCGGCGGTGAGCGTTAGACGGCCGGCCGCCTTAGCGCGGCGCGCGGCAGAGGCCGTCCGTTCCGCAGAGGGGAGCCTTGGTGGGGCAGCCGCCGAAGGTGCCGTGGAGGCGGCAGTCGCTCAGGCAGACGCCCTGTGCCGGATCGCAGGCGAGGCCCGCGGCGCATTCGGGGACGCAGGGGCCCGGCTCCGGGCGACAGGTCTTGCGAGAGGCGTCGCAGGTGAGGCCGGGAGGGCAGGCCTCGCCTCCGTTGTGACAGAAGCGCGGCTCACACCCTGGGCAGCTCGCCATCGGCTCTTGATCGGCGGTGGTGAATTGGCTGACGAAGGGTTGGTTTCCGGGGGCGATCGGCACCTGATCGAGAGGCCGACCCGCGGCGTCGTCGAGCGCGTCCGTGGTGACGCGAATGCGGTAGGTGGAGGCGAGCGCGAGTGGCTCGGCGAACCGGTATTCGAGGGTCGTGGGCGCCTCGGGGCCGGGGCCGAGGAACTGGACCACGATGGATTCGGGGGGGACCTCCTCCTCGCGGCCGCCGACGACCTTCAGCACGCGCACGACCCCCCGGCTGCTCAGGATGGGGGCCCGCATGCGCTTGGAGAAGATCACGAAGACGCTCCCGGTGAGCCGCGCGGCGAGCTGCTTCGCGCCGTCGGGGGGGATCACCTGCGTCACCTGGGGCGGCCTGAAGAGGGGCTTCAGGTTGAACGGCACCTCGATGCGGCGCGTGCTCCCGTCCAGAAACGCGGCGCCTTGCACGCCGCCCGCGGCCAGGCTCTCGCCCGAGGTGCCCGCGAGCCCCTCCACGCGCAGGTCGAGGGGCTGAGGCGGCAGTCCGCCCCGCTCGAGACGCACGAACGGCAAGCGCCCCAGGCTCTCGAGGGGCACCTGCGCCTCGAGTTCCCCCGCTCCGTCGCCGTCCACGTCGCTGACGCGCACGTCTCCCTCGCTCCACTGCGTGGTGGCCGGGTAGAGGCCCTCGGCCGAGTCGACCACCAGGCGTACGGTCCGGAGCAGTCCCACCAGGGTTTCGGGGTTCGTGGTGTTCGGGTCGGGGACGAGGACGACGTCCAGGGCCACAGGGGAGCCGCAGCCGCCCCCGAGCAGGGCGAGAAGGGCAAGGGCGCGCGCGGGGGAAGGAGAGCTTCGACGGGTCACGACCGACTCCTTTCGCGCCGGGCCCTGACCACAGCGTAGCACGCCTCGTACGGGTCGCTTCGCGCGGCGTCGCACGAGGGGGCACTGCCTACTTGGTTGCGTCCTTGCACTTACCCGAGGCCGCGTCGCAGCTCGCCGCCTGCGGGGCGAAGCAGGCCACGGCCGGGCACGCCAGGTTCTTGTTGCACCCGGCCGCATCCCACCTCTTGCGCAGGTCGTTCAGCTTCTGCACCGCCGCGGTCTGTCCGCCGTTCACGTAGGTCACGCACGCGCAGGCCAGCCGGTCGGGGACCTGCAGCGAGCACTGCTTCGCGGCCGCGGAGGGGGCGCAGCTCCGAGCCTGGTCCAGGGCGAGGGCGTAGGCCTTGCTCAGGTCGGCGCAGGTCCCCGGGTCGGTGGGCTTGATGCACTCGAAGCCGATCGCGCAGCCGCGGGGGTCGTACTTGGTCTGGATCTTCCCGCCCACGCAGAAGTCGGGGGGGAGCGGGGCGAGCGCCGGGCAGTACTTCTCGCAGGAGAAGCCCACCACGCAGCCGCGCGCGTCGTGCTTCGGCACGATCTTGCCGTTCGGGCAGAAGTCCGGCGGCGGGGGCGAGAGCGCCACGGTGCACTGCAGCGGCTTGGCCTGGCAGAAGGAGCGGCAGGTGCACGCCGTGGCGGCCGGGTCGTTCGGATTCTGCGGCTCGCACATCGGGCAGACCCCCGGGAGCCACTCGCAGTCAGGGCGCTTGCCGCAGGTGGTCTCGTCGAGAGCGTCGCAGGTGGGCGGCGCCTTCTGGCGGCAAGAGGGCTTGCACTCGCAGCCGGTGCCCTCCTGGGGCATGCACATCGGGCAGTAGAAAGCTCCCCACTCGCAGTCCTTGCGCCCGCTGCAGGCCTTCTCGCCGGTCAGTTCCTCGCACTCGAGGGGGAACTTCGGTACGCAGGCCAGCTCGCATACGGGAGGTGCGGAGGGGCCGCACCCGCCGCCAGGGGCCGGGGCCGGTCCGGGGTTGGGCGGTTCCGTCGGGTTCGTGGGCAGGCCGCCCGGGGTGCTGCTCCCGCTGCCGCTTGGCGTCGCGCCGGGGGTGCTGCTCCCGCTGCCGCTCGCGGGGGGCACGCTGCCCGAGCCGCTGCCCGCGCTGCCGCTGCTCCCGCCGCTTCCGGTGCCTGTACCGGTGCCGGGCTCGGCACAGCCGCTCTCGACGCAGCTCAGCGTCTTGACGCGACAGTTGGGGTTGAGGCTACAGACCTTCGGACCCAGGTTCTGGCAGGGGACTCCCGGCGGCACCGTCCCGCAGGTCGGGTCGCTGCACGGCTGCCAGCCGGCGGGCACGTCCGCCGAGGAGCCGAACTCGCGCCGCTCTCCCGTCTTCAGATCGATGGCCGAGATGGGGGTCTGGTTCGACTCGGTGCAGCCTGGGGTACCGAGGGCCCACAGCACGAGGAGCCCGGGTCCTGCGAGAGTTCGGAGGCGTTGCCGCATGGTGATTGTCCTTTCGTCGCGTTGCAGCCGAGCGGAAGCAATGCAGGCTCCGGACCAGGCCCGGCGCACCTTGAAGTGCGTGCTCTCGCGCGAGGTTGAGGAGTCCATGGCGCGCGCCGTCGCGCCGAGCGTCGCATGCGTTTGACAGGTCGGGAGGCCCCGCCTGTCAACGTGGTGTGACAGCTCGGGTGGGGAGGGGTCGCGGCTCGCTCGGGAGCGGCGCGGCTCAGGGGCGGGGCGGCACGATGATGACGTCGGGTCGCTCGGACCCGCGTCGCGCCAGCAGCACGGTGGAGGTCACGATCCCGGCCACGGCCACCGACGCAGCGGTCCAGACCCACCATTGGCGGTACCACGGGCGGCCGGGAGGGGGGGCCGGAAGGCCCGCGAACGCCAGTCTCCGCAGCGCGCCGGAGAGGCTCTCGTCACCGGGAGCGCGCAGGACTTCTTGCCAGGTGCCTTGCCGCGCCCCGCGGGCCACATCTACCGTCGTCAACCGGACCACCGTGGTGTTCCCCAGGCGCCCGACGCGCCAGGCCGCCACGAGGCTCGCCCCGACGGCCCGCCCGAGCTCGATCGTGCAGGGGAGGTCCCGGAGGCAGCTCGCGGGGCGCGCCCGCAGCTCCTGCTCGAGGAGGTTCTCCGCCAGCGGGCGATAGCCCTTCCCGACCGTGACGCTGCGGCGGAGGAGCAGCTCCACGTGGCGGCGTTCCGCTGCGGAGAGGTTCACGCTCTCGAGCGGGAGGAAGGCCACCACAGGGAGGCGGGGCGCCGGCGCAGCCCCGGCGGCGGCGGGTAATAGGCAGAGCAGCAGAGGAAGTCTCACGTGCACCGAACTCCAGCGTGGGGCGCGCGAAGGTGGTTGCCCTTCGCGTAGCGACGTGCAAAGCACATGCCTGTGGACACGACGTCCTTCTCGACCGGCGCAGGTCGCGGGGGCCTCCGGGGGCCACGCCACCATAGGGTAGGCAACCCGAAACAACCCCACTATACTGCGCGCGCTCGCCCGAGGTGGCATGCCCGTCAACACCCAGCTCATCGACATCCTGAGGAAAGAGGAGGCCATCCCGCCCCTCGACCTCGAGCACGCCCTGCAGCAGCACCAGAAGCAGGGCGGGGGATCGCTCGCGGAGTGGCTCTTGCGGCGGGGGCTGGTTACCGAGGACGACCTGTTCTTTCTCCTCTCGCGCCGACTCGGAGTGCCGGCCATCCCCGAGGAGCGGCTGCTGCACCTTACGCTCTCGCCGGATCTCCGACGTCGGGTGCCTAGGGCCCTCGCCCGCGAGCTGGTTCTCCTGCCGCTGGACCTGGACCTGGCGAAGGGGACCCTCTCCGTGGTCATGTTCGACCCGTCCGATCAGGAGGGGCTGAAGCGCCTGCGCGCGGCCAGCCGCGTGGTGGAGGTGCGTACCTACCTGGCGCGGCGGTCGGTGATCCTGGACGCCATCGCGCGGGCGTACGGCGCGACCGAGCAGGTGGCGGGGGAGCTCGCTCCCGTGCCGCGCATGGATCGCGACGAGGACAGCGACCTGCTCCAGATCGGAGACACCCAGGTGTCCCTGATCCCGGGAAAGGTGGAGCTGGATCCATCGCTGGCCAAGGAGATCGCGGCGCTCCCCGAGCCCTCGCCGGACACCGTCTCTGACGACGACTCGCAGGATCTGCCCAAGACCACCGTGCAGCGCCTGGCCGCGCCGCGAGGGCGTTCCGTACCGGCCTCGGCGCAGAGGCCGCTCCCGACCTTCGAGCGTCGGGCCGCTCCGCCGGAGATCCGCGGGCGCTCGCTGCTGCGGCCGGGAGCGGAGGCTCCGGGGCTCGAGTGGACGACCCCCTTCTCGACGCCGACGGGGCAGGATCGGACCCAGGAGCTCGACCTCGAGCAGATCGAGCTCTCCGAGGAGCTGAGCGAGCCCGAAGCGGCTCCGCCCGATCCGATCACGACGCTCCAGCCAGCTTTCTCGGCCAAGCGCGGCGGGGCGGCCGACCTCGCGCGCCTGGCGGACCTGACGCCTCCCTTGCCCACGCTGCGGACGCTCGCCGAGACCGAAGTGCTGACGGACGAGCACGAAGCCCTGGCCGCGGTGCCGACGCCTGCCCCATTGCAGCTTCCCGGAGCCACCGATCCAGCCGACCTCGAGGGGCTGCTGGGCGAGCTCCTGGCCTCGGTGGGAGTGCTGGTCTCGATGCTCGAGGAGCGCATCGACCCGGGCGGGGCCACCTCGCGGGAGTACGCGCACCTGAGCCGCTTGATGGCCCGCGAGATCGGGCTCGACGAGCTCTCGGTGGCTCGGACGGCGCTCGCCGCGCACCTCCTCGGCCTGGACGTGGCGCTCCGGAGAGAGCTGGGGGCGAGCCCGGCGGCCGACGTGATGGTGGCCTTCTCGGCGAAGCCGACCATGCCCGGCGGGCTGAGCCCGAGCCTGCGCACCCTCGGCGCGAAGGCGCTCGGCATCTGGGACCCTCCCGAGGAGCACGTCGGGGTGCAGCTCATTCGCGTGGTGGCCGACTACCTCGAGCTGCAGACCGAGTCCGCCGAGGACGATGCCCCCGACCTGGAGACGGTGTCGCAGCTCTTGCGGACGAGCGGGACGGACCCGACCCTCGTGGACGCGCTGCATCGGGCGGTGGAACAGGCCGAGGGGACGCTGGTCCGCACGCGCAAGAGCGCGGTGAAGGATTCCTAGGTCGGCCGCGACCGACGAGCGAGCCCCGGGTGGACCGCCCGGGCGGAGGTGTCCGATGAACGACCGCACCATGCCCGTGGCCTTGACCTTCGACGACGTCCTGCTCGTCCCGGGGCACAGCACCGTCCTCCCCTCCGAGGTGGCGGTGACCACCCGCCTCGCGCGCGGGATCGCCCTCCAGATCCCGCTCGTATCGTCGGCCATGGACACCGTGACCGAGTCGGCGACGGCCATCTGCCTCGCGCGAGAGGGAGGACTCGGGATCGTGCATCGGAACCTCTCCCCCGCCGACCAGGCGAAGGAGGTGCTCCAGGTGAAGCGCGCCGAGACGGGGATGGTCGTGGACCCGCTCACCGTGCACCCCGACCAGCGCCTCGGTGACGCCATCCACCTGATGCAGACCCACAGCTTCTCGGGGCTGCCGGTGGTCAAGGAAGGGCGGCTCGTCGGGATCCTCACCAACCGGGACGTGCGCTTCGAGAAGAACCTGGACCAGCGGGTAGCGGACCTGATGACCGAGGAGCTCGTCACGGCGCCCGAAGGGGTGGACCTGGAGCGGGCGAAGGAGCTCCTGCACACGAATCGCATCGAGAAGCTGCTCGTGGTGGACGGCAAGGGGATGCTCAAGGGGCTCATCACGATCAAGGACATCGAGAAGGCTCAGCGGCACCCCTTCGCGGCGAAGGACGACCGCGGGCGCCTGCGCGTGGGGGCCGCGGTGGGCGTGGGAGCCGACCGCGAGGAGCGCGTGGCGCGCCTCGTCGAGGCGGGGTGCGACGTGATCTGCGTGGATACGGCGCACGGCCACAGCCAGCGGGTCATCGACACTGTCGCCGCCGTGCGGGCGAGCTACCCCGACCTCCCGATCGTGGCCGGCAACGTGGCGACCGCGGAGGGAGCGGAGGCGCTGGCGAAGGCGGGAGCCGACGCGATCAAGGTCGGCATCGGGCCCGGCTCGATCTGCACCACCCGCGTCGTGACGGGGGTGGGCGTGCCGCAGATGACGGCCATCTGGGCCTGCGCGCCCGTGGCGGAGCGGCACGGGGCGACGGTGATCGCCGACGGTGGCATCAAGTACTCGGGGGACGTGGCGAAGGCGCTCGCCGCCGGGGCGCACGTGGTGATGGTGGGCAGTCTCTTCGCCGGCACCGACGAGGCCCCAGGGGAGAAGATCCTCTACCAGGGTCGCAGCTACAAGATGTACCGCGGCATGGGGAGCCTCGGCGCGATGCAGGACGGCAGCCGCGACCGCTACTTCCAGATGAACGTGACCGACGACCGGAAGCTCGTCCCCGAGGGGATCGAGGGGCGCGTCCCGTATCGTGGGCCGCTCGCGGACAGCGTCTACCAGCTCATCGGCGGCGTGCGCGCGGCGATGGGCTACGTCGGCGCGGCGACGCTCGCCGAGCTGCGGACGCGGGCGCGCTTCGTCCAGGTCACCGCCGCGGGGCAGCGCGAGAGCCACGTACACGACGTGATCATCATGAAAGAAGCCCCCAACTACCGCGTGGAGTAGCGTCGTGGCGCGCAGATCGATCGTCGTCCTGGATTTCGGCTCGCAGTACACGCAGCTCATCGCCCGCCGCGTGCGCGAGCTCCGCGTCTACAGCGAGATCCGCCCCTGCACCATCTCCCTGGCGGAGCTTCGGGCCATGCAGCCGGCGGGCGTGATCCTCTCCGGGGGGCCGGCGAGCGTCTACGAGACCGACGCCCCGCGCATCTCGAAGGAGGTGTTCGAGCTCGGGGTCCCCGTGCTCGGCATCTGCTACGGCCTGCAGCTCATGACCGAGCTGCTCGGCGGGCGGGTGGCGCCGGGGGAGCGCAGGGAGTACGGGCGCGCGAAGGTGCGGGTCCTCGACCGCGACTGCCCGCTCTGGCGCGGGCTCGACGAGGAGGGCGAGCTCGCGGTCTGGATGAGCCACGGCGACCGCATCGAGAGCCTCCCCGAGGGCTTTGTCGCGGTCGGGAGCAGCGAGAACACCGCGCACTGCGCGATCTGGCACCCCACGCGCCGGCTCCTCGGCGTGCAGTTCCACCCCGAGGTGGCGCACACTCCTCGCGGCGAGCTGATGCTCGGCAACTTCGTCCACGCCCTCTGCGGCTGCGCGGGCGACTGGACGATGGCCTCGTTCGTCGAGACGGAGGTGACCCGGATCCGCGAACAGGTGGGACCCACGGCGCGCGTCGTCTGCGGCCTCTCGGGCGGGGTGGACTCCTCGGTGGCGGCTGTCCTCGCGCACCGGGCGATCGGCGAGCGGCTGAGCTGCATCTTCGTGGACAACGGCGTCCTGCGGGCCGGCGAGGCGGCGCAGGTCGAGCAGGTCTTCGCCGAGCAGCTGCGTATGCCCCTCGTGGTGGTCGATGCGCGCCGGCGCTTTCTGGAGCGCCTCGCGGGGGTCACCGACCCCGAGCGCAAGCGCAAGCTCATCGGGGCGGAGTTCGTGGCGGTCTTCGAGGAGCAGGCGCAGCGTCTGGTACCGCCGGCGGACTATCTGCTCCAGGGGACGCTCTACCCGGACGTGATCGAGAGCAGCTCGCACCGCGGCCCCTCGGCCACCATCAAGACGCACCACAACGTGGGGGGCTTGCCCGAGCGCATGCGCATGCGGCTCGTCGAACCGCTGCGCGAGCTCTTCAAGGACGAGGTGCGGCAGGTGGGGGAGGAGCTCGGGCTCCCGCACCACGTGCTCTGGAGGCAGCCCTTCCCCGGACCGGGGATGGCGGTGCGCATTCTCGGCGAGGTGACAGCCGAGCGCGTGGCGCTGCTACAGAAGGCCGACGCGATCATCGACGAGGAGATCCGCGCCGCCGGGCTCTACGACAGCATCTGGCAGTCGTTCGGCGTGCTCCTGCCGGTCCAGACGGTGGGCGTGATGGGGGACGGCCGCACCTATCAGTCGGTCCTCGCGCTGCGCGCCGTGCATTCCACGGACGGCATGACGGCGGACTGGGTGAAGCTCCCGTACGAGCTCCTCGCCACCATCAGCAGCCGCGTGATCAACGAGGTCCCGGGGATCAACCGCGTGGTCTACGACATCTCGTCGAAGCCACCTGCCACGATCGAGTGGGAATAGCCAAACATAGGCACCTCGGCCACGATGCGCCCATGTTTGATTGATCGCGCAACGAGGCGTTTCCCCCTTGAGACCTACCTCTTCGGTGCGCCGCGGGGGGCGCGCTCGCGCGGGGGCTTGCCGAGGACCTTCCAGGGGGTCTCGCGGATCGTGCGCTGCGACTCCTTGAAGTCGTCCACGAGCTCGGGGTCCTTGGCGAGGCGCGCGAGACTCCCTTCGCCGCGCTCCACGCGGGCCATCAGGGCCGCGATCTGACGGGTCATGGCCTTCGCGAGCGTAGCCGCCCGGTCCAGCCGCTCGAACGCGGCGACCAGGGCCTTCTTGCGCGGGTCGACGAGCTGCTCGAGCTCGCCCACCGCCGTGGAGAGGCGCTCGGCGCGGCGTACGAGCGTCCGCACCTGCGGCCCGTGCCCGTCGACCAGGCGCTCCACGCGGCCGCGCAGGCGGGTGACCGCGCGACCTCCCTCGGTGGCCTGGTTGAACGCGTTCTCGAGGCCCCGAAGCTCGTCGAGAAGGGTCACGACGCGTGCCTTTAGCCGCCCCGGGGCCTCGTTCACCCCGGTCTCCGCGAGGAGCTTCCGAATGTGCGCCATCCCGCTGCCGATGGTGCGCAGGCTCGGAGCCTCCTCCTTCAAGATCCGGAGGGCGAGGTTCATGGTGCGGAAGCTCTCGTTCAGCAGCCGGTCCAGCACCGGCGGGTCGATGCCGCGGAGCGCGGACTCGGGCGCAGCCGGAGCCTCGGGCGCTCCGGCGGGCGGACCGACCTCGAGGTAGCGCTCGCCGATCACCCCCCCGACGGAGTTCAGGTAGACCTGGGCGTTGCGCCAGAAGAGCTGGCCCTGCGCGCGCTCGATCCAGACCGTGACGCGCACCGGGCCGAGAGGAGGGGGCGTCTCGCCCGGGATGGAACGCCGCACCGCCAGCACCCGCCCCAGGCGTCGTCCCGAGAGCCGCACGTCGACGCCCTCCTTCAGGTTCTCCACCCGGGCAAAGTCCACGTGCAGGCGGTAGCCGGTGGTGAGCGGGTGGCGGCTCGCGCGGACGAGCAGCCCGAGCGCCCCTCCGAGGAGGAGCACGAGGGCCACGCCCACCGCCTGCTGCAGCCGCTCGGAGACCAGCATCGGGGCCCCGCTACTCGCGCCAGAGAAACTTCCAGGGGTTTCGCTTCAGGTCGCGCACCATCTCCTTGAGGTCGTCGTAGAGCTCGTCCTTGACGAGGATGGCCCCCGCGCTCCCCTTGCCGCGCGCGAGCCGCTCGACCATGGTCCTCGCGTCCCCGGCGATGAGGTAGACGCGGTCGGCCAGCTTCACGAGCTGGTCGAGGGCCCGCTTCACGTTCTTCTTCTCGGGGGGGCCGATGGCGTCCGTCACGTTGAGCAGGCCGTCCAGGGTGCGGCTCGTCTTGCCGAGGAGCGCGTCGATGTTCTTGCTCACGGAGGCGGTGGTCTTGTCGAGGTTCCCGACGATCGCGCTCAGGCGCCGGGGGTCCCCGACGCCGGCGCGGACGGACTTCACGAGCTCGGTCGTCTCGAGGGCGAACTTGTCCAGGCTGCCGAGGAGCCGCTTGATCTCGTCCTGATTGGCTGTGAGGAGCGTATCCACGGTGCGGATCGCCTTGGCCGAGGAGCGGAGCAGGTCGCTGATCGTGTCCCGCTCGCGTGTGAGGAGCCGGGTGGCCCCCTCGAGGAACTCGTAGAGCCGGGCCACGATGAGGTCGGTGCGGGGGGGCGTGACGCCGGAGAGCACCTGGCCGTCCTCGATCGGGCGCGCCGCGGGGGTGCCGGGGACGATCTCCACGTACTGCTCGCCGAGGACCCCTTGGGTGTTGATGAAGAACTCGGCGTCGGAATAGACGGTCCCCTTGGCCTGGTCGTCGAGCCAGAGGCTGGTGCGCACGAAGACCCGCCGACCGGTCTTCGGGTCGGGGCGGCCGCCGAGGAACTCGATCTTCTGTACCTTCCCGAGCCGGATGCCGGCCACCTTGACCGGGGCGCCGGCGTGCAGGTTGCCGGTGAACTCGAAGTCCACCGACACCGTGAAGCCCTTGGCGAGGGAGAAGTTCCCGAGGGTGACGATGAGCGCGGCGAGGACGCCGAGCGCCCCCAGCACCAGCAGGCCCACCTTGAACTCGATACCCCGATCGCGCATAGCGTCTCCCGTGTGCGCAGAGCGTCTCAGAAGCCGGGCGTTTCCATGGGTCCGTCGGAGCGACCCTCGATGAACTGGCGCACCACGGGGTCGCGCGTCTCGCGGAACTCCGCCGGCGTGCCGAGGAGGTGGACGACCCCCTGATAGATGAAGGCGATGCGGTCCGCCACGCCGAAGATGCTCTTCAGATCGTGGCTCACCACCACCGAGGTGACGCCGAGCTCCTTCAGTCGAAGAATGAGCTGGTCCACGCGACGCGCGGAGACGGGGTCGAGGCCGGTGGTCGGCTCATCGAAGAGGACGTACTCCGGGTCCAGGGTCAGGGTGCGCGCGATGGCCACCCGCTTGCGAAGACCGTCGCCGAGCTCCGACGGATAGCGCGCGGCGAAACGCTCCATCTGGACGATCTCGAGCCGGCGCAGGGCCTCCTCGCGCGCGGCACGCTCGCTCAGGCGGCGATGCTTGCGGAGGGGCAGGGCCACGTTGTCGAGCACCGAGAGCGAATCGAAGAGCGTGGAGTGCTGGAAGACCATCCCGCAGCGCTTGCGCAGGGGATAGTAGGCCCGCTCGGGGAGTCCGTGGACCGGCACGCCGTCGAGGAGGATCTCGCCCCGGTCGGGTTGCAGGAGCCCCACCAGGTGCTTGATGGTGACGGACTTCCCGACGCCGGAGGTGCCGATGATGAAGAGGATCTCGCCCTTTCGCACCTCGAGCGTGAGTCCGCGCAGGACCTGTTGCGCGCCGAAGGCCTTGTGGACCTGACGGAACTCGATCATTGGCCCACCTGCGGCGGGAAGACGATGAAGCTGAGCGTCCCGAGGAGGAAGTCGAGCACCAGGACCGCGATGGAGGAGTTGATCACCGCCCGCGTCGTAGCCGAGCCGACCCCCTCCGAGCCGCCGTGCGTGGTGAGGCCGCAGTAGCCGGAGACCACCGGGATCGCCGCGCCGAAGGCGATCGACTTGGTCACTCCGGTGATGACGTCGCCGTGGGTCACCGCGGTGAAGTCGAGAAAGAGTCGCGGGTTCACGCCGAAGGTGAAGTAGGCCATGGCACAGCCGCTCGAGATGCCGATCACGGCCGAGAAGACGGAGACCGCCGGCACCATCAGAAGGCAGGCCAAAAAGCGCGGCACGACGAGGTAGCCCACCGGGTCCACGCCGCACATGCGGAGCGCGTCCACCTGCTCGGTCACCACCATCGAGCCGACCTCGGCGGCGATGCCGGCGCCGACGCGGGTGGCGAGCATCATGGCCGTCAACGTCGGGGCGGATTCGTGGATGATGAGCTTGATGAACTCGAGCCCGACTTTGGAGAGGTCACCCGTGACGCGGTTCAGCTGCAGGCAGACCTGAAAGATGGAGACCATGGCGATGAAGCCGAGGGTCACGGCCAGGAAGAAGAGCGACCGGTTGCCCACCTCGAACATCTGGCGGCCGACCTCGCCCGGCTCGCGGCGACCGGCCCGCGTCTGACGGAGCGTCGAGACGAAGACCCCGAGGAGAGCGCGACCCGCCCGCCAGGTCTCGACCACGACCGAGCCGAGCTTCACCGCCGGCTGACGGAGGAGGGGGCTGCGCGCGTCGGGGGAGGGGAGGGGGGCGCTCATCGGTCACTCGAGCGAGAGGGTGAGGAGGCAGTCCACCACGAGGATCCCCACGGCGGCCGCGACCACCGCGGCGTTCACCGCGCGCCCCACTCCGACGGCACCTCCCCGCACGCTGATGCCGAAGTAGCAGCTGGTCAGGGAGATCACCAGTCCGAAGGCAGCGGACTTGATGAGGCCGTGGAGGAGGTCCCACTCCGTCAGGTTGGCGAGCAGGCTCTGCCAGAAAATGGAGAAATCCACCCCCACGACCAGCTTGCCGAAGAGGGCCCCGCCCGAGATGGCGACGAGGTCCCCGATCACGGTCAGGAGGAAGAGCATGATCATCATCGAGGTCACGCGCGGCACGATCAGGTAGCGCACGGGGTCGATGGCCAGGGCCCGTAGGCCGTCGATCTGCTCGGTGACCGTCATCGTGCCGAGCTCGGCCGTGTTGTTGGCTCCGACGCGTCCGCTGAACATGAGGGCGATCAGGATGGGGCCGATCTCGCGGAAGGTGGAGTAGCCCGTCCCCCAGCCGAGGAGGCCGGTGGCGCCGAAGCGCCGCACGAAGATGCCGCTCTGGATGACAAGGATCGCGCCGGTGAAGAAGGCGGTGAGGATGATGATCGGTACCGAACGCACCCCCATCTTGTAGAGGTTGCGCCAGAGCTCGCGGCCGTCCATCGAGGGATACGGGAGGAGGGCGCGAAGGACCTGGAGGAGCAGGACGCCCACGCCGCCCACCTGGCGGGTGGTGCCGAGCACGGTGCTGCCGAGGCGCTGGATGAGCGCGCTCATAGCGGTCCCTCCAGGTCACCGCGCACGAACTGGCGCACGACGGGGTCGGGGCTCTCCTCGATGGAGGCGGAGGGGCCGTTGTAGCGCAGCCTCCCCTGGTAGAGCAGGGCCATCTCGCCGGCGAAAGAGCGCAGGGCGTCCACGTCGGACGAGACGACGACCACCGTGGCTCCCGAGCGGGCGTGGTCCGCCGCGAGCAGCTCGTAGATCTTGCTCGTGGTCACCGGGTCGAGTCCGGCCGTCGGCTCGTCGTAGATCACGATCTCGGGGTCCGAGACGCTGGCGCGCGCGACGGCGACGCGCTTCTTCATCCCCCCCGAGAGCTGAGACGGCAGCTTGAGCTCGCTCCCCGCGAGCCCCACGGCCTTCAACCGGGCGGCGGCGCGGGCGAGCGCCTCCTCGGGCGCCACCCCGGCGCGGACGAGGGGGAAGGCGACGTTGTCCTGCACGTTCATGAAGTCGAAGAGCGCGTTGTTCTGGAAGAGCATCCCGATGCGTCGTCGAGGTCGCATCAGCTCGTGCTCCTCGAGGGTCGTCAGGTCGTCCTCGCCGACGAGGATCCGCCCGTGGTCGGGGCGTACGAGGCCGCAGATGAGCTTCAGGAGCACGCTCTTGCCGGAGGCCGCGGGACCCACGAGGCCCCAGATGGTCCCGCGAGCGATCGCCAGGTCGATCCCGCTGAGCAGCGGCTCGTCGAAGGCCTTGTGTACATCCTCGAGGCGAATCACGGCGGGCGATGCTACCACGACTTCCGCGGCGGGGTGCCGACGGGGGTGCAGCGCAGGGCCGCCTCCTGCAACCGGGCCCGGCGCGCGTGGTTGCCGTCGGGAAAGTCCCGGAGCAAGCGCGCGAGCGCGGCGCAGGAGGCCTCGCGATGGCCGCTCTGGAGGTGGACCTGCGCGATCCACCACTGAGCGTCGTCCCGCAGCAGCGAACGGGGATAGTCGTCGCGGACGGCGGCGAAGCTCTCGAGCGCCGCTCGCGGGCGACCTAGCGCCTGGAGCTGGATCACGCCGACCCGCAGCTGGGCGTCGTCCATGTGGATCGAGCCGAAGGAACCGCCCAGGAAGGCGTAGCTCTGGCCCGCCAGCAGCTTCCGGTAGCGGCGGAGGGCCCCCTCCCAATCCTTCAGTCGCTCGAGGAGGGTGCCGGCCCGGTAGATGCCGTCGTCCCGCACGGGGCTCTTCGGGTGCCGCTCCGCGAGCTGGTCGAGAATGGCCACGGCCTGACGCAGCTCGCCGCGGGCCTCGTAGAGCTCCGCCGCGGCGAGGAGCAGGTTCCCCGCGAGGCGCGATGCCTCGACGGCGCGATAGAGGTGGTGGAGGAGGCGGACGAGCGAGGCCGCGCGATCGCTTCCGCGGTAGAGCCTGACGAGCGCGCGGACCGCCTCCACGGCAGGGGCCTCCTCCGGGTAGCGGACGATGACCTGCTGGTAGAGGCCGAGGGCCCCGTGCGGCTCGCGCAGCGGGCCCTCGAGTAGCCGCCCGGCCTCGAGGAGCGCGCGGGCTCCCGTCTCGGGGTCGAGCGTGCTCTGGCCGAGGCGCTGAAAGGCGCGGAGCGCGGCCTGGTGCTGGCCGACCTTGGTCAGGAGCTGCGCGCCCCGCAGCCGCGCCACGTCGCAGAGCGCGGCGTCGGGCCCGCACGAGCGGCTGGCCGCGGCGTAGGCCTCGATGGCCCCTCGATGCTCTCCACGACGTTCGAGCTGCAGCGCTCGCCGGTAATCGAGCGGCAGCACGGGCTTCGCGCCGCAGGCCGCGCCGAGCGCGAGAGGCACGAGGGCGAGGAGGAGCTCAGGGGCGGAGCGCATGGTCCAGCACGGAGATCGCGTGCTCGCATTGTGCGCGGTTCACGTCGAGGTGCGTGACGGCGCGCACCCGTCGGGGACCGACGGCGGCGACGAGGACCCCCGCGGCACGCGCGCGTGCGACCAGCGTCTCGGCGTCGGGGGCCGGGGGCTCGAGGTCGAAGATCACGATGTTCGTTTCGACCGCGGTCGGGTCGAGGCGCAGGCCTGGGAGCCCCGCCAGCCCGCTGGCCAGCAGGCGCGCGTTGTCGTGGTCCTCGACGAGCCGACGCACGTGATGATCCAGCGCGTGCAGCCCGGCGGCGGCCAGGATCCCCGCCTGGCGCAGTCCGCCGCCGAACATGGTGCGTGCCCGTCGCGCACGCTCGATGAAGGCGCGCGTCCCCGCGAGGACCGACCCCGCGGGGGCCCCGAGCCCCTTGCTGAGGCAGATCGAGGTGGAGTCCACGGCCGCGACGAGCTCCGCCGGCGAGCAGTCGCACGCGGTGGCCGCGTTCAGGAGCCGCGCGCCGTCGAGGTGGAGCGCCAGCCCCGCGGCGCGCGCCACCCCCGCGATCGCGCGCACCGCCGCCGGCGCATAGACACGACCGCCCCCGCGGTTGTGCGAGTTCTCGAGCCACACCAGGCGCTGGTGGGCCTGGTGTCCGTTGGGTGGGCGCAGAGCCGCTGCGAGCTCCTCTGCGGTGAGGAGCCCGGCGCGCCCGAGTTCCTGGGTCTGGATCCCCGCGAAGGCGCCCGCCGCTCCGGCCTCGTAGCTCGTGCAGTGGCTCCCCCAGCCGAGCAGCACCTCGTCTCCGCGCTGCGTGTGGCAGAGGAGGGCGATCTGGTTCGCCATCGTGCCCGACGGGACGAAGAGCGCGGCCTCCTTGCCGAGGAGCTCGGCCACCTTCGTCTGGAGCCGCTTCACGGTGGGATCCTCGCCCCACACGTCGTCGCCCACCTCGGCCTCGGAGATGGCTCGGCGCATCGCGGCCGTGGGCCGGGTCATGGTGTCGCTGCGGAGTTCGACGGGGATCATGGGCGCGGAGCATAACAGAGGGTCCGCGGGCCGCGAAGCGCGGCGCGGACGACGCCGCAGCCAGGGGCTACATCGTGATGAGCGGCCGGCTGACCGCCGTGACGGAGACGTTGGCGAGGCCGAGTCCGAGCGCGGCGCGCACGAGATCGCCAAAGCCGATGCGCTCTTTGGTCACGTGATAGGTCATCCACTGCAGGCTGGCACCCTTCGGGGGCATGAAGGCCTTTGGGGCTACGGGCAGCGAACTCCAGCTGACGAGACCCTCGGCCGAGAGCCCGCCAGCTCCGGAGTAGCTCTTCTTGTCCGGGGTGAAGAGCGTGTGCAGGTGCGGATGCGGAACCGTCTTCGTGCGGTCGTAGACGGCGATCTGCACCGCGTTGTCGAGCCGCTTCTGGGTCCAGGCCCGCCCGATGAGCCAGGCGCGAGCGCGCTCGGCGACGGAGGCGCGCGCCTGGCCCTCGGCCGCCGAGGAGGCGAGGGGCATGCCGAGCGCCAGAGTGAACGCGAGAGCTGCGGTTAGCCGGTAGGGGGTCAGGGATCGCATGGTCGTCCTCTCCTCTTGGTGCGCTGGCGTCGCGGCGTCGATTCGTCCGTGTCGCGCGTGTGGGCCACACCGTGTGGGGCCTCGACGCCCGACGGGTGCCGGCGTGATAGGCCCGCTGTGCACCTTCCGGACCATGCGTCGACCGTGGCCGCGACGAGGCGCAGCCCGCCGGATCCGGCTGAGACCATCGATGGTTGGACGGGCGATTGGCGTGGCGGTCTGCCGGGTCGCGCAGTTTCTGCGCCGCCGAATTTGCGCCAACGAGCTGGCTAGAGCTGCGGTCGGCCTCGTGCGGCGAGGCGCCAGGAGGCGATGGCCCTTACGGGGCGCAGCGCGGCGGTGGGCCGCAGGTGAAGAAGGAGCCCCGGCAGTCGGGGTCCTTCGCCTTGCAGCACCCGGCGCCGAAGCAGGTACCGGTGCAGACGGCGCGCAGCGTGGCGCAGTCGGTCTTCAGGGGTTGCCCCGCGGGCGCCGCCTCGAAGTAGGTATTGAGGAAGACGTGCCCCTCGCCCGATTGCCCGAGCACCCACTGAATGGTGTTGGAGAGGGACGCGCTGCACGTGGGGTACGCGTAGCCCTTCGAAGGCGCTGGCAGCTCCCATTCCAGGCCCTTCGCCATCCTCCAGCCCACCTCGGTCCAGGCCTTACGCCCGTCCAGGTCTTGCGTGCGGGGATCCGTCCCCGCTGGGTCGAGGTGCGTCGCGCGATACGCCGAGACGGCCGCCTTGGTCGTCCAGAGCCAGCTTCCACAGAGGCCGTTGATGTAGCCCCATAGGATGTAGTTCACCTCTCCCGCGAAGTGGCATTGCCCGGAGATGGTGAGCGTCCCGGCCGCGGCTCCGTCTCCGCAGAGTCCCTCGGGGCTCGTCGCCTGCGTACTCTTGTAGACCTCGGCCGCGAACCACTCGTTCACCTCCCAGCCGCCGAGGCTGAAGGCGTCGGAGCAGAGCTGCTTCTTCTGCTCGGCCGTGAGCTTTCCGTACTCCGCGGCGACCTGCGCCAGGAGCTGCTGGATGGCCCCGTCGGCCTGGCCCCCGCAGCGGTCCTGCGCCTGGGCCATCGCTCGACCGCTGGCCGGATCGGCCGGGGTCGCGCGGAGGTCGTCGCCCGACTCGGCCAGACCGCAGCCTGCGAGCAGACCCGTGCACAGCACCGCGCCGAGGAGATAGGTCGCCCATCCGTACACGCCGCCCGCACCACGAACGAAAGGGGGTCGGGAGCTCATCGAGACCTCTCTGGGGTGGACTGCGCCGGCCACGTTGCAGGCATCGTGCCGCGACGGGCGGGGGCCACGCGCTGCGATGTGGACGTTGCCTCGGGAGGTTTCGCTACGTGATTCCCGAACCCTGTGATGGACTACCGGGGGATTGCCGCGCGAGCAGGCGGGCAGTGGGACGACCGTGGGAGGCTACGCGGGCGGCCGGGTCTGGCGAGACGCGTCATGGCGCAGCCGCGCGCGGTGCTCGAGGCGCGTGACGGAGACCTCGTCCGAGGGGGAGGGAGCCGGCTTCGGCGCCGGAGGCTTGGGCTTCTGTTCGGGCTCCTTCCGCTTGGGCGGCGGCGGCCTACCGTGCTCCTCCTGGAGCTTCCGCTCGAGGTCGTCGAGGAGCTGCACCTCGATGTACGACGGCTGGTGCGCGATCGCGAGCTGCAGCCGGATGCGCCGGTAGCCGTGCTCATCGGTGACCGGGATGATCTCCAGGTTCGCCGCGCACTCCTTCACGGCGCCGGCTCCCGGGAAGACGAAGAGGATGAATCCGTTCTCCTTGTCCTTGTCGGTGACCTTGTAGCCCCGATCCACCCGGAGAAGGCGGATGGTGCTGGACCAGATGGCCGAGAAAGACCAGTCCAGCGAGCGAGTGGCCTTCGCCGCCGCGCTGCCCGAGGAGGCCAGGGCGGCGAGGAAGGCGGTGGTTGTGACGAGGTGCTGGATGCGATTCATGGAGCGACTCCCGCCCCAGGATCCGCCGGGCGGGTGTCGCTGTCCATTTTCTCGGCGGGAGGAGGCGCCGCCGCGTCGTCCTGCTTCTCGACGGAGACCTCCACCACGCGGGCCATCGAGACGTGCGAGGCCAGCATCCCCGCCAGGCCGGCCACCGCGTACCAGCTGGCGTTCAGCGCGTGGTTCACGAGGATGAAGGCTCCGCCGACCGCCTTGCGCTGCGCCGCAGGCAGGTAGAGCTGCAGTGCCCCGTCGGCGAACAGCTCGAAGTTGCCGACGAAGCCGGGGCCGGCGGGGATCATGATCCCCACACCGACCAGCCCCATGATGCCGATCGAGGCGGCGAACGAGAGGTCCATCCGGAAGGCGAGCCCGAGCACCCAGATCGCCACCGCGTTGAAGATCCAGTAGAGCGCGGTCCCGAGGAGGAAGGGGAGCACGCGGCGCAGGTCGGGTAGCACGCGAAAGCCCTCCACGATCCCCTGCGCCACGCCGGCGGCCTTCTCCGCCAGTCGCTCGGAGACGAGCCCGAAGAGGCGCCGGCAGAGGGTCACAGCCCGTTCTCGCTGCCAGATCGTCATGACCAGCACGACGAGCGCGGCCAGAAAGAGCCCGAGGGCGATCCACCCCGTGGCGACGAGCCAGGAGGGCACGGGCACGCGGGTGCGCGCCTCCGCCACGGCCCCGAAGGCCAGCAGCGCCAGGATGAGGCCGTCCACCACGCGCTCGACCGCCAGGGTGCCGAGCGCGTGGCTCATCTTGAGCTTCGGAGGGTGCGCCACGAGGAAGGGGCGCACCAGCTCCCCCATGCGCAAGGGGAGGGCGAGGATCGCGAAGAAGCCTACGGTGGCGAGGGGGAGGAGCCGGGTGAAGGGCACCACTTCGAAGTGCGCCAGGAGGTGTCCCCAGCGCCAGGCCCGAAAGAGGTGCTGCAGGACCATCGCGCCGAGGTACGGCACGAGGAGCCACCACCGCGCCTCGGTCAGCGCGGCCCAGGTGCCATCGAAAGAAATCGTGCGCGTGGCCAGGTAGAGCATCCCGCCGCCGATGAGCAGCGAGAGGAGGAGGCGGACGAGGAGCTTTTTCACTGCCTAGAGCACCGATCAGTTTGGCCGACCGAGTGAAATCGTCGAGATGCGAGCAGCGCAAGGCGCGACGAGGGAGCATATCGGGAATATGTGACCGAGAAGCAACGCAGCGATGCGACGCAGATCGGCGATTTCACGACCGAGGTCAACCTGTTCGGTGCTCTAGAACTAGAGGGTGACGATCTTCTCGGCGAAGTCGGAGCGCAGGCCCTTGGTCGCGTTGCGGGTATCCACCACGAGCTGCGCTTCCTTGCAGAGCTTCAGGTAGTCGATGCACTTGTGGTGGGTCACGATCACCACGCAGTCGTAGCTGCCGAGCGCGTCGAAGGGGACGCTCTCCATGGTGAGGTGCCCCTCGACGAGCTTGGGCACGTAGGGGTCGTGGTAGCTGACCTGCCCGCCCCTCGCGGCGAGGAGCTCGATGACGTCCAGCGACGGCGACTCGCGCACGTCCTCGATGTCCGGCTTGTAGGCCACGCCCAGCACGAGGATCTTGGAGCCGTTGACCGTCTTCATCCGGTCGTTCATCGCGTCCGCCACGAGCTGGGTGACCACCTCCGGCATGCCCGAGTTGATCACGCCGGCTAGCTCGATGAAGCGCGCGTTGTACTTCAGCGTGCGCAGCTTCCACGAGAGGTAGTGAGGATCCACCGGGATGCAGTGCCCCCCGAGGCCCGGCCCTGGATAGAAGGGCATGAAGCCGAAGGGCTTCGTCGAGGCGGCGTCGATGACCTCCCAGGTGTTGATCCCGAGCTTCTTGCACATCAGGGCGACCTCGTTGACGAGGCCGATATTCACCGCGCGGAAGGTGTTCTCGAGGATCTTCACCATCTCGGCCGAGTCGCAGGAGGTGACGGGGACGATCTTCTCGATGAAATGGCTGTAGAGCGCGACCGTCAGCTTCTGGCACGCATCGGTCATTCCGCCGATCACCTTCGGGGTGTTGCGGGTCTGGAAGCGGGGGTTGCCCGGATCCACGCGCTCGGGGGAGAAGGCGAGGAAGACGTCGCGTCCCACCTTGAGGCCGGTCCGCTCGAGGGCCGGCTTGAGCACCTCGCGGGTGAAGCCGGGGTAGGTGGTGGACTCGAGGACCACGAGCTGGTCCCGGTGCAGGTGCGGCAGAAGCGCCCCGGCCGCCGACATGATCATGGAGACGTCGGGATCCTTGGTCTTGTTGAGCGGGGTCGGCACGCAGATGATCACGGCGTCCGCGCCGGCCATGACGACGGGGTCGGCCGCGGCGCGCAGCTTGCCGGACTCGACGAGGGGCTTGAGGTCGGTGTCCGGAACGTCTCCGACATAGGAGGTGCCGGCATTGACAGCGCGGACCTTCTGCTCGTCCACGTCGAACGCGATCGTCTCCAGGCCCGCGCGCGCCGCTTCCACGGCCAGCGGCAGCCCCACGTACCCCGCGCCCACCACGACGATGCGCGCTGTCTTGTCCTTGAACTTCCTCGCCAGAGTCTCCATGCGCTCACTCCGTGTTGCGTTGCCGGTCCGCCCGGCGGATGAAAGGCCCGCACCCTACCACTGCGGCAGCTCGCCGGCTAGGATGGCTTTGGGGCCTTCGACAAGAAGGCGGGCTACCCCCTCCTCGCCCAAGTGATGACGGATCCAGTCGATGCCCGCGGCGGCAGCGGCCAGGTCGTCGGTGCTGTGCGCGTCCGTCGCCGCAGCGTGGATGAGGCCCCGCTGGGTGAGTTTTCGCGCCCGGGAGCGGAGGCGCCAGCCCCCCTGGCCGCCGAGGGTGGTCAGGTTCACGAGCAGGGCGGCCTTGGACCCGAGCTGCTCCACGCGCTCGTCATCCTTCATCAAGTCGAGATACCGTTCCACATGGGCCAGCACCGGCAATCGTCCCTTGATCTGCAGGTCGAAGAGGCGCGAGAGGAGCTGAGGGGGGCTACCGACGGGCGAGATTTCCACGAGCAGAGCCTTGTCCCCTTCGTAGCAGGGAAAGGAGAAGTCCTCCCAGCGGGAGAGAAAGAGCTCGTCCCACATGTTCTCCCCGCCCGGCGGGGCGATGCGGATCTTCGCCTCCGAGGCTGCCAGCTCTTGACGCAAGAGGTCGGCGGCTCCCTCTCGCTCCTCGCGCGTGGGGGCCCAGGCCCGGGCCTTCTGGTGGGGCGTCGGATGGATCACGTCGAACCCCAGGGTCTCGAGGCCGCGCGCGAGGGCGACGGCCGCCTCGAGCTCCGCGGGACCGTCGTCGAGGCCCGGCAGGACGTGGCAGTGAAGGTCGATTCTCCCGTCCATGGCTCCGTCCCTATAGCCCGGGGGGACGGTCCCGTCCAGAGCCTAGGGGCCGGGAGAATGGGGAAGGGCGGCAGCATCACGGTGGTTGGTGGCTCTCCTGCCTCGAGGCGTTCAGGGGGGCGCGAGATCCGTGGATCGCGGGGAAACTTCGCCCAGGTTTCCCGTACTAGGCCCGGTGACGGTGCGCACATCGGATCGAAGATCTGCTAATCTGTGGGTGGTTGCGACCTGTAGGGCTCGGTGCTATAAGCACCTGATTATGAGGTTCTGGCCGGGTTTTGGCCCCCGGTAGAACGCTCGGCCGCTCCGGTGACGGAGCGGTGATCGGTAGACCCCGCGAAAGGAAGGATAGGCCCCGATGGCCGAGAGAAATCCCAATTCCGTCCTCGTGTCGTTGAAGGAGCTGCGGCGAATCGAGGAAGACCGGGTGACCAAGGAGCGCGACGCGGAGCGCAATCGCCAGGAGGCGGAAGTGCAGGCCCGGATCGACGCCGAGCGCCGCGCTCGCGACGAAGCGGAGCATCGCGTTCGTTCTGAGGAGGATCGCGTTCGGCGCGAGCAGGAGGAGCGGGAGCGGCAGGAGCGGGAAGGGCGCGTCCGTGTGGCCGAAGCGGAGCGGCGGGCGCGGGTCGAGGCGGAGATGCACCTCGAGCAGCACCGCATCAAGATGGAAGCCGAGGCCAAGGCGCTGGCCAAGAAAGTTCCATGGGTCCCCATCGGGATGGCCATCGGCGTGCTGGTGCTCGTCGTGGCGGGCCTCGGGTACTTCGGGTATCAGAAGAGCAAGCACGCCGAGGAGCAGGAGAAGGCTCTCGTGGCGCAGAAGGCCGAGGCCGACAAGTTCAAGCGCGAGGTGGCCGACCAAGCGCGGCGCTTCCAGGCCGAGCAGGACTCGCTGAACAAGGAGAAGCAGGAGCTCTCCGAGAAGCTCTCCAGCGCCAAGACCGACGCCCAGAAGGAGCTGATCCGCAAGCAGCTGAAGGCGCAGAACGACCGGCAGGCGAACCTGGCCGACCGCAAGGCGCGCGCGAAGGCCGCGGCCGAGAAGGCCGCGAAGCGGATCAAGGTGGGGGACACCAAGGATCCGCTCGGTGGGCTAAAACTCTAGATCCTGCCGGCCAGGCGGCCCCGCCCCGGCCGGCGGTCGCTTTCCCCCTCTTCCCGCGGCATTTCTACTTCCCTCTCATCGCACCTTGAGCGGTCGGTCTGCCTTGTAGCGCCGGCCGTTGTACTCCACCTCGAGCTGCCCGGTTCGCGCGTCGCTCGGCACCGTGATGATCACGGTCTTTCCCCCTTGGAGCACGCGCCGGGGGAGCGGACGGTCGTCGAAGAAGACCGCTACTTCGTAGCGCGGGGGCGTCAGCGTGAGCGTGACCTCGGCCCCGCGCTTCGCGACGGCGGGAGCGAAGGTGAACGCCAGCTCCGCCGGGCGCTCTTCGACCGTGAAGGTGACGGCGCTCGCGATCGTGCGGCCTCGGCTCACCAGCGCCAGCCGGCCAGTGCTCGCTTCGGCCGGCAACTCCACGACGGCCTTCGTCGCGCTCACGGACAGCACGCGTGCCTCCGCTTCGCCGAGCCGCACCCCCATTCCCTTGTGGAAGTTCTGACCGGAGAGCGCGATCCGCGAGCCCGCCGTTCCCTTCAGCGGCACCACCGCCGAGAGAGTGGGGAACTGGGCCACCTCGAAGGTGGTCGTGCTCGACCAGGTCCCGGAGCGGCTCACGACCACGAGCGTGCCCGTGCGCGCGTCCTCGGGGAGCTTGGCCACGATGGCGGTCGGGATGCGCCGCCGGAGCACCTTGAGCTTCTGGCCCGCGAGCAGTACCTGCGCGTCAGCCGTCAGATCGGTGCCCTCCAGAGTGACGGTCGTGCCGGGCGGGCCGCCGGTCGGACTATAGGCCTTCACCGCGGGAGGATGCGCCACCACGAAGCGCCCCCGGGCTGCGACGATCTTTTCACCGCGGCGCACGGCCAGGCGGCCGGAGGAGACCCCCTCCGGCACCTCCGCCACGAGCTGTTCGTCGGTGACCTTGCGGACGGTGAGAAGCGCGTCGCCGATCAGCGCCTCGTCCCCCGCCAGAAACCCAGCGCCCGAGATCGTCACGCGCGTTCCGGGCGGCCCGGACTCGGGAGAGAAGCCGGTTACCACCGGCGGACGTGCGACCGTGAAGCGGGCCGTGGCTTCGGCGTGCCGGCCGTCGGCTCCGCGCAGGACGATCGCGCCCGAGGCGTGCTGGCCGATCACCGCCTCCATCGAGCTCGCCGTGCGTCGTTTCACGAGGAGCGGCTTGCCCGCGAGCTCGAGCCGGTCCGCGCTGTCGAAGTGGCGGCCCGTCACGGTGACGACGGTGCCGGGGCCCCCGCGTACGGGCTCCACCTTCGTGATGACCGGGGGGGGCAGGCTGACCTGGAAGGTCTCCGTCGACCAGGCCGCGATCTTGTCTCCGCGCTTCACGCCGAAGCGGGCGGACTGCACCTCGCGCGGCAACACGACGACGAGCCGCTCGGGTTGTGCCGACCGCACCTTGAGCTCGACGGTCCCGAGGACCACGTGGTCGCTCGACAGGAAATTCTTCCCCTCGATCGTGACGGAGATCCCCGGGTCCCCGCGCTGCGGCGTGAAGCGCGCGATCGCGGGAGCCCGCACCACCTCGAAGGCGGGCTCCGTGGTGAGCTCGTCGAACCCCGGCTTCGCGACGACGAACCGGTCGCTGACGGCGGTGGTCGGGAGGCGGACCCTGATCCGGGTTGCGGAGCGGAAGATCGGGCGAAGCGGGCGGCCGTTGAAGCGGACGGTGGTGGCCTCGTCGAAGTTCTGCCCGACGAGCTCCACCACGGCGCCAGGGCCGGCCGAGCGTGGCTCGATGCGCTCCACCGTCGGGGCTTTGCGTACCTGCCACTTCGCCTCGGGGCTCTCCGGACCCTTGCGCTTCGCGCCGGCGCCGCCTTCGCTCTGCGCGAACGAGGCGGTCAGGGGAAGGATCCAGGCGGCGATGATCAACGCTGCGCGCTGCATACGGGGTCCTCCTGAGGAGTGTCGACCACGGGCGTTATCGTGCAGCCCGGCCACGGAGGAGTGCGGTGCGGCTCAGGCGGGGGGACGAGGTAGAGGCGGCAACCAGATTCGAACTGGTGAATGGAGGTTTTGCAGACCTCTGCCTTACCACTTGGCTATGCCGCCGCGAAAAACTTCGGTAATCTAGCGGCGTGGCTGTGGGCTGTCAAGCAAAGCGGCCCCGCGAAGAGGCCCCGCGAAGCGACCGATGCGCCGGTCATCGGTAGAGGCTGAGCAAGCCCGCGGGGAGCTTGTTGTACTTCCGCAAGGCCTGGATGCGCAGACGGAGGCGCTGCACGAACACCTCGGCGACCCTGCGCACGCCTTTCGAGATGACGCCGTCCGGGGCCGCGGTCTTCGGCTGCGCGAGCAGCTTGTAGGTCAGAAGCGTTCGCGTGGCCTGCGCATCGAAGGGAACGATCTCCGCCTCTCCGGTGTACTGCTTGAGCGTCCCGTTCTCCATCCACCAGCGCAGCCGATAGCTCCTCGCGCCGGTGCGAGTGTACGTCATCTTGATGTAGACCCAGGCGTCGCGCACGGGCCAGGGGAAATCGGTTTCGAGCACCGCGAAGGTGTGCGGGCCCTGCACCTTCACCACGCGCGAGCTCTTCATGCGAGGCAGGTAGAACTTGTACCGCCCGATGTCGAGGATGGTGTGGACCAGCGCTTCCGGTACCTCCTGGAAGAGACCTAGCGCCTTGCCCTGCATGACCCCGGCACCCGACACCTGCTCCGAGGAGGCGAGGACCTCCCAGCGCGCGAGCTGGGCGAGCTGTTGGGGGCTGAGCCCCTGCGGAGGGTGGGCACGCGACGGCCGCGCCGGGCAGAGCGTCGCGACCAGGAGAGCCAGCATGAAGCCTGTACGTGTGGGCCACGGCCGCAAGAAGGACGTCACGGTTCCTCGTCGGCGGGGGCCGGCGCGGCCGGCGGGGTGGCGGGCGGGCGGCGCGCCATCTGGCGGTCGAGGGGCCGCACTTTGACCTTCGTGGGGCCGTGACGCAGGTTGTGCGCCGCCATGTCGTACTCGAAGAAGGCCATCATGCTCGTGGCGAGCACCTTGCGCCACAGAGCCTCCGCCTCGGCCTGCTTCCCGTCGCCGAGCAACTGGTCGGCACGGTAGAAGTAGAGCTCGGCGCGCTCGCCGACCGTCCGGGCGTGCTTCTCGAGGTCTACGAAGCGTGCGGAGCCGAGGACCAGCTTGGCCAGCCGCCCGTACCAGGCCTTCGTGCGCAGTCCCCGCAGGAATTGCAGCGCCAGCGGATCCGGTTCGCGACCCGCTCGGCGCGCGAGGCCGATCACCCAGAACGTGCAGTAGGTCTTGAGGTACTCGGTCACCTCTTTTCGTCCGAGGGCACGATAGTACGCGTCCAGCGCCTCCGGCAGGTGACCGTGCGTGGCGAGGATCGCGACCACGTCCGCGTAGGTCTCCTTGCGGCTGGGCTCCGCGTCCACGGCCTCGTCGAGACTATCGAGCGCCAGGGCTCTCTGCCCCGTCGCCATGAGGCTCCGCGCCCGCGCCACGAGCGCCTCCGCGCGGGCCTCGGGACGCAGACCGAGCTGCAGCCATTGATCCCAGGCCTCCACCGATCGGCGGTGGGCCGCCAGGCTCGCCGCCTTGTCGTCGGCGACCTCGGCCGCGGCGCCTCGCAGACCTTCCAACCGCGCCTGCCAGTACAGCCGCTCCTGGGGAGTCGCCATGGGAATGCGCGCCGCCTCGTCGAGGGCCCGACCGGCGCCCGGACCGTCGCCCGCCTTCACCCGGATGGTGGCGAGCTGCACGTGCGCCTCCGGAGAGGGCTCGGCACGGAGAGACTTTCTGAAGGCGGCCTCCGCGGCCGGGATCTGTCCGGCGTTGTAGTGCCCGTGGCCGATGGCGTAGTAGGCCCGACCGAGCGACGGCTTGAGCGGAGCTCCGCCGAGGCGCTTCTCCGTCGCGCGGTAGAAGGCTTCGATGCGTTCGACCTCGCGCGTGGCCTCCCCCAGCCGCTCGCCCTCGATCGCCGAGAAGAGCTGTCGCTGATAGAGCTGCGCGAGAGCCTCCGCGGTCGAGCGGTCCCGAGGACGAAGGGCGAGGGCGGTCTCGAAGCTGCGTACCGCGAGGGGGACCTTGTCCTCGGCCGCCGCGAGCCGTCCGGTGCAGCCGTGCAGGCGTGGGTCGTCGACGTAGCGCTCGGCGGCCGCCCGGCAGACGCGCAGGGCGACGTCTCGGTCCCGTTCCTCGAAGTAGGTGGCGAGCCGGAGCTGGTCATCGACCGAGGCCAGCGGGGAGACCGCCCGCTCGAGCAGCCGCCGAAGCTGCCCGTCGTGGGGCACCTCGCCGCCGATCTCGCGCACGCGCTGCAGCGCTTCGTACGCACGGTCCACGCGCAGGTACGCCCGGGCCATGCTGTAGCCGGTGTAGAGGAGGGCGGCGAGGGGGTGGTCCATGGCCCGCGAGAAGACGCGATCCATCGGCGCCGCCCGTGAGAGCGCATCCGACCGTAGGAGGTACAGACGGCGGAGCGTCTCGAGGACGAAGGCCGAGGGCCAGACCTTGGCGGTGTCCTCCATCACGCGCACCATGCGAGCGCCGCGGAAACCCCGTCCATAGGTTAGCTGCACCGTCTGCTCCACCCACTGCACGATCTCCTCGAGCTCCTCCTTCAGACGCTTGTCGCGCGGCCGCAGGCTGATGCGCACGCAGAGCGCGGGGATGACCTGGGCCTCGTCTCCCTGGGGGGAAAAGAGGCGAACCACGTGCTGCGCCATTCGGTCGAGCCCGCCGTCGTGCGGGACGCCGCGATGGATCTCCGCGGCGTCGAACAGGGTCAGGGCTTCACTGAAGGTCTTGGCCACCTCACCCGGCTGGTCTTCCCGCGCGAGGAGGACAGCCTGCTGTTCCAGGTGTGCCAGGAGCACCCGCCGAAAAGGAGATCGCTCGGCTGCCGTGGAGGGGAGAGACTCGTAGAGCTGGCGGAAGTGGGGGTACGTCTCGTCGCTGACCGCGGGTGGAATGGAGACGCGTGCGCGCGGCGGGCCTGCCTTGGGGAGCTTCAGGCCCAGGGAAGGGTGGCCGCAGCTCGCGGCTGCCAGCAGGACCCCGGCGAGGGGCAGAAAACCCTTCATGGCGTTGGAGTGTAGCTACCACCCGTCGGGGCGTCCAGCACATTTGCCCTCGGGCGCGACGCGGTGGTATCGCTTGCTCGGAGGACGCCATGTCGCAAGAGCTCGCGCCGATCGTGGTGCAAAAGTACGGCGGCTCGTCGGTCGCGGACCCCGAGCGCCTGCGCAAGGTCGCTGTGCGCGTGGCGGAGACCGTGCGACGAGGGTATCGCGTGGTGGTCGTCGTCTCGGCGATGGGGCGGACCACGGACCAGCTGCTCGAGCTCGCGCGCTCGGTGTCGGCCTCGCCGCCGCGCCGCGAGCTGGACATGCTGCTCTCCGCCGGCGAGCGTATCTCCGCCGCATTGCTCGCCATCGCCATCTCGGACCAGGGGTGCGACGCGGTCTCCTTCACCGGATCGCAGTGCGGGATCATCACCAGCCACCGCCACACCGACGCCCGGATCCTCGAGGTGCGTCCCTACCGGGTCCAGGATGAGCTCGATCGGGGCAGGGTAGTGATCATCGCCGGCTTCCAGGGGGTGAGCTACAAGCGGGACATCACGACTCTCGGACGCGGTGGGTCGGACACTACCGCCGTGGCCATGGCGGCCGCGCTCGGCGCCGAATACTGCGAGATCTGCTCGGACGTGGATGGGGTGTATACCGCCGACCCGCGGGTCGTCCCGTCGCCGCGGCACCTATCCACGATCTCTTACGCCGAGATGCAGGAGCTGGCGCTCCACGGGGCGAAGGTGCTGAACGCCCAGGCCGTGGAGTTCGCGCGGAAGCAGGGGATCGTGATCTTCGCGCGCGCCTCGAGCGGGTCCGAGCGGCAGACGCGCGTTGCGGCGACCTCGCCGGAGCGTGGCGGGGGCGCGGTGGGGGTGGCTGGGCTGAGCCAGCTCCTGTGCGTCCGGGGCGCCGGCGGGGCCGAGCAGCTCTCGCAGCTCGGTGAGGTGCTCCGCAGCTTTCAGCTCGCTCCGCTGTGGGCGCACCTGCACGAGGGGCGCCCAGTGCTCTTCCTACACGGCTCGCAGTGCGTGGACTCCCCGGGGCTCGTGGCCGCCCTCGAGAAGACGGGGCCGATCGAGCTCGAATCGGGCCTCGAGGCCGCGTCCGTGGTCGGCGAGGGGCTCGGAGATGACCCGGGGCACCTCGCGGCGCTGCTCGAGCTGGCGCGGGAGCTCGAGCTCCCCGTGCACAGCGTGGATACCGCGCCGCTGCGCCTCACGCTCGTGCTCCGGCCCGGGCACCTGGCCCGCGCTCAGCAGGCGCTTCACGCGCGCTTCGTCGAGCAGGAGCATGCGCCCTCAGTCGACGTCGTAGGCGAGACCCAGCCCTAGCCGGTGCTGCAGGAGCTGATAGCGGCCCGCGGCGGACGGGAGACCTTGCCCGCGGCTGGCGGCCTGGCAGACCTCGAGGTCCATGTCCAGCCCGCGGTCGACGCACTCCACCATGATGGCGGGCCTGAATGCCGAGCGGTCGACGTCGATCGGGGGCATCGCCACGAGGTTGTAGCCGAGCTGCACGCTGAGCCCGGCCCAGAGGCGCAGGCGGGCTGCCAGCAGGAGGTCGACCTTGAACGCGTCGATGGCGAGAGGGGTGACGAGCTCCGACGGGACGGCGGCGCTCTCGACGAGCACCCCCCCCTGGAGCTCGAGTCTCGCCGTGGCGCGATACGAGGCGCCGACCTCCGCCGCGAACACGCCGCGAAACCCGCGGTAGTGGACCACGCGCTCCGGAACCTCGGGCTCGTGGCGCAGCTCCGCCCCCGTGAGCCGCACGTCGAGCTGGTCGTGGCGGCTGTAGTTGATCCAGCGGAGCTGGAGCGCGAGGAGCAGGCTGCGGGTGGCCTGGAGGGTGCCTCCGAGGGTCACCATGTCGGGCAGCGCGTAGTTCACCGTCCCCCGCCCCTCGAGCTCGCGGCAGGGCGGGCTCGACCCGTCGGTGCAGGCGCGAGGAGCTGCGAGGCCGCCGCTCCGCGCGTTGTCGTACGTGGAGGTGGCTCGTCGGATCCACGCGCTCCCTCGGGCGCTGAGCCCCTGTCCGCTCAGGCCGATCACGGGGCTGTGGTACGCGGCGCCCAGCGTCAGGCGGCGGTGGGGACGGGCGGCGAGTCCCACGCTGAAGGCGACGGCGTTCGAGGTGCCGCGCACCCTGACCCCTTCGGCGGCGGCGTCCGCCTCGTAGCCGCAGGCGCGACCTCCGCCGCAGTCGTCGAGGGCCGTGTATTCGGAGGCCTGGCGATGCTGCCCTCCGTCGAGCGCAGCGTCGCGCACGAAACCCAGGTCCATCAGTCCGAAGACGTAGCTGAAGGAGATGCCGAGCGACAGCTGGTCGAGCAGCTTGATCGCGGCCGCCGGGGTGACGAAGACGTGGAAGGCGGTGAGATCGGTCGCGTGGTAACGCAGGGGCCCCTGGCTGGCCGGGTCGAAGCGCCCCGCGTTCGCGCCGCGCAGGAACGAGACGTGCGCGCCCATCGGATTGTGCACGGCGAGCCCTACTACTACCGAGTCGAGTCCGAGGTCGGAGGCCGCGCCGAAGAAGAAGGTCGGATAGGGCGCGAGGAGCTGCTCCTCGGGAGAGGGTCGCCCGGCGCCCCCGCTCGTGGGTTCTCCGGTGGCTGCGTCGATGGGTCGGCGGGCGATCGCGCCGTGAGACAGCTCGAGCGTCCCGTCCAGGTAGACATGGTGGCCGGGGAGCAGGCCGAGGACGGCCGGGTTCAGGTACTGCGACGCGGGGTGCACGACCGCCGGCCCGGTCAAGGTCAATCCCCCCGGTCGGGAGGTGACAAACGGCGTCGCGTGGAGGTCGGACGCCCCGGCAGCGAGGAGCGCAGGGAGCCAGAGCGGTATGAGGCGGTGGCAGCGCATGCAGGGCGGGGCTACGCTTGACTTGCTCCAGAGGCCTCCCTATCATACAGACGAACTCAGCGTAAACTATGAAATCTTCCCCTTTTCTCCGAGGCGCGGCGCTGCTCCTGGCCTTGCTCGGCGTGGGCTGTCGTGCCACGCCGGAGAAGGTTCGGGCGTGGAAGGAGACGGAGAAGGGGCCCTCGAAGATCCGCGAGGCTCTCAGGGATCGCGCGAGCCCGGTGGAGGTGCGGGTCGAGGCGGTGCTGGCGCTGGCGGACCTCGGGATGCAGGCCGAGCTGGCGAGCGACCTCGGCGCGATCCCTTCTGCGGAGCGCGCGCCGATCGCGGTCGCCGCTCTCAGTCGTCTCCTGACCATGATGAAAGGCGCGGGGCCCGGTGGCACGACGGACCTGCAGATCCGCGCCAAGGACGTGATCGCCCAGCTGCGAACGGAACTCCCGGCCGGCGAGCGGGCCCGGGTGGATGGCGAGCTCGTGCTCTGGCTGCTCGCCGATTGGGGACGTCGACGCACGGGCGAGGCGAGCGGCGACAAGGTGCTCCTCGCCATCGGTGGGCCCGCTGGCGCCGAGCTGGCGAAGCGCCTCACGGGCAGCGCCGAATACCTGCCCGAGCTGGCGGAGTTGCTCGCCAAGGTCGGGGGGGCGTCGGAGCGCGAGTCCGGCGCGGAGGCCCTGGTGGCGTTGGCTCGCGCGGAGCCCTCTCGTCGGCGAGGCTGGCTGGAGGCGCTCGGCAAGTTGCGCAGCGTCGTCGGGCGGGAGTTCCTGTTGTCGCTCGCTCGGCGGGGAGACGCCGACGAGCGAGCGCTCGCGGTGCAAGCGCTCGGGGCCGGTGGCGAGGCCTCGTCATTGCCGTTCTTCGCCCGGTTGGCGGCCGACGTGAAGGAGCCTGGAGGCGTGCGCGAGGCTGCGTTCGCGGCCATCGAACGCGTGGGTGGAGCGCCCGCGATGGAGGTTCTGGCGGGCTTCCTCGTCTCGCAGAACGAGACCGTTCGCTACCGCACCGCAGAGGCGCTCGTGGCGTGCTGCAAGGCCAGAGGAGTAGCGAAGTTGCTAGACGCTCTGCCTTCGGGCTATGCTTACAAGCGGCAGGACGTGGCTGATTACCTGGAGAAAGACATCCGCGAGGTGGGCAGTGGCGTGTTGCCGGTCTTGCGGGAAGCGTTGAAGGCGAAGAGCTGGGTGGCGCGGGTGGTTGCGGTGCGCTTGCTCGGCGAGATGGGAGCGAAGGAGGACGTGCCTCGCCTAGAGGCGCTGCGTGCAGATGCCACTCCGCTGTTGGGGTGGGGCCCAGGTGCCACGCTCGGAACGGAAGCCCGAGCAGCAGCCGAGCGACTGCGCAAACGCAACTAGGGGAGGTGGATTGAGGGCTCCTTGCCGCGCGGCAAGCGGGAGCCCCGTCCGGCGGATGAACGCGGCGCGCGAGTGGCGGCCGCGGCCTCGTCGGACGATGCGCAGTACGGCTGGCCGCTCTCCGGCAGGATCGAGGTCTCGAGGATGGACCAGAACAAGAAGACCATGCGCCATTTCTACTGCCGGGATGTCCTGTGGGACACCTTCGAGCAGATGGCCAATGACTTCGACTGCTCCATCGACTACCTGATCAACGAGGCGATGCGCTACTACGCGCGGAGCAAGAACTACGGCGCGCAAGCGGGCGCGCCCGCGCCTGGCCCCGGCGCTCCCGCACGTCCGCCCAGCCAGAGTATCTCTCCTCCCGGAGGGGTTCCTCGTCGACCTCCCCCGCCGCCGAGCGGTCCAGCGCCCACGGCGGGCGCGGCGTCGGCCGGAGCGGCCGGCCAGCCGGGCTACAGCGCGCGTCGGACGGTGCAGCACCAGGCGCACAGGCCTCCCGAGCCGCCCGGCAGGAGACCGCCGCCTGGGGCGCGACCCGGCGTCGAGGCGGCGGGTGGACCCACCCTCTTTCTCATCTTCAACAATCAGAAGATCGCCATCGACAAGGACCAGTTCATCATCGGCCGGGGATCGAAGACCAGCGACCTGGCGATCAAGGACGGAAACATCTCCCGCAAGCACGCCGCGATCATCCGTCGAAACGGGACCTACTACATCAAGGACCTGGGTAGCACGAACGGGATCGACTACAAGGGGATGCGCATCGACAACAAGCGCATCGACGAGGGGGACGTCTTCCACCTCTGCGACTACGAGCTGCGGTTCACCTACCGCGGCTAAGCGTCCGCCGCGGACGCTAACTGCCCGGCGTTGCGCCGCGCGGCCCGCTTGTCTCCTCCTCCGCGCTCGGCATAAG
Organism: Deltaproteobacteria bacterium; assembly: GCA_020848905.1. Lineage (NCBI taxonomy): Bacteria > Pseudomonadati > Myxococcota > Myxococcia > Deltaproteobacteria bacterium. The sequence continues at coordinate 390,258 of JADLHG010000042.1, read as the reverse complement.
GTGGGCACATGGACGCCCGAGAGGCGTATCGTGCGCTGCACGACCCGCTGTCACTCGCCGCGCAAGACGGCTTCAAGCGCGTGGGCGAGTTCGCGTCCCTCGGGACCGCGCTCACCGAGGCTGCCGTGCGCCTGGCGCGAGCCGTCCCCGAGGCCGATGCGGCGGCGCTTGCCGACTACGCGCGCGAGTTGGAAGGTTTCGACGCGGCCACCACGGCGCTAAAAGCGCAGCTCGTGGCGCGCGGGCTGCGACTCTGCGCCGACCTGAGGGGGCGCAGAACCTCCGTTCAGCCTCGGGCTACTCCCGCGCGTGCACCGGCGACCGGGACCGTCAGCCTGGACTCGCCGCTGACCTCGCTCCGTGGCATCGGCCCAGCGCTCGCGGAGCGGTGCGCCGAGCGGGACCTCGTCACCGTCGAAGACCTGCTCTACTTCATGCCGCTCGAATACCGCGACGAGCGCACCGTCGTGCCGCTCGCCGAGGTGCCCGAGGGGCGGCGGGTGACGACCCGGGGGGTGCTGCGCGACGTGCGCGAGAAGCGGAGCTGGGGGAAACGGCGAGTGGAGCTCTCCGTCGCGGCAGAGGCGGGCGGGGAGGCGCTGCTTCACGGCGTCTGGTTCCGCAGCTACCCGGGGCTGGCGGCGTCCTTCGTCCCGGGGCGCTGGGTGCGCCTTAGCGGGGTCGCGCGCCGCTATCGCGACCGACTGCAGATGACCCACCCGGACGTCGAGCCGGCCGATGCGGAGGACCTCGCGGGGGGCGTGCGTCCGCGCTACCCGCAGGTCGCGGGGGTCGCGCCGCGAAGGCTCGAGCGGCTCTGCCAGGCGGCGGTGGCGCGCTTCGCGAGCGAGGCGATGGATGGCATCCCGCCGAGCGTGGCCACAGAGCAGGGCCTGCCGCCGCTCGCCGACGCACTCCGGGTGCTGCACGCGGTGGGCGAACCGGTGGACTCGGAGGCGCTCGGGTTGCTGGCGCGCGGCGAGCACCCGGCGCAGCTTCGGCTGGCTTTCGACGAACTGCTCTCGCTTCACCTGGTGCTGGGGAGGCGGCGCACCGAGTGGGACACGCGGCGCGCGCCGGTCTGCACGCTGCCGCCGCCGGCGCTGGAGAAGCTGCGAGGATGCCTTCCCTTCGCGCTGACCGGAGCGCAAGAGCGCGTGCTGGAGGAGGTGTGGCGGGAGCTCGGGCAGTCGCGCCCCATGCACCGCCTGCTTCAAGGGGACGTGGGGAGCGGGAAGACCATCGTGGCCTTCGCCGCGGCCTTGGCGGCGATGGAGAGCGGCTTGCAGGCGGCCATCATGGCGCCCACCGAGGTGCTGGCGCGCCAGCACTACGAGCGCCTCGCCCCCCTGTGCGAGGCGCTGGGGCACCGAGCGGCGCTGCTGACGGCCTCTACGCCCCAAGGGGTGAAGCGTTCGCTCCTGGCGCTCGCTGACGCCGGACAGGTGGCCCTGCTCATCGGCACCCACGCGCTGCTCTCTCCGGGGGTGAGCCTGCCGAATCTGGCGCTGACGGTGGTGGACGAGCAGCACCGCTTCGGCGTCCTGCAGCGCTTCGCCTTGCGGGAGCGCGGGGACGAGGGGCTCCTGCCCCACTTGCTGGTGATGACCGCGACGCCCATCCCGCGCAGCTTGGCGCTGACCCTCTACGGCGAGCTCGACGTCTCGGTGCTCGACGAGAAGCCGCCCGGGCGGCAGCCGATCGAGACGCGCCTCCTGTGGAACCCGCGCATCGAGCGGGGGAGCGAGGCGGCTACGCTCCTGGCGGCGGACCTGGCGGCCGGCCGGCAGATCTACGTCGTCTGTTCGCTGGTGGAGGCGTCGGAGGAGCTGGAGGTCACCGACGCGACCTCGGCGGCGACACGGCTGGCGGAGCTCTTTCCCGAGGCCCGCGTAGGGCTGGTCCACGGTCGGCTGCACGCCTTCGAACGGGACCGCGTCCTCGGGGCCTTCGCCGCGGGCGAGCTGGACCTCCTCGTGGCGACGACGGTGATAGAGGTGGGCGTGGACATCGCCCGCGCGAGCGTGATGGTCGTCGAGCACGCCGAGCGTTTCGGCCTCGCGCAGCTTCACCAGTTGCGCGGGCGCGTGGGGCGAGGAGGGGGGGCTTCCCGGTGCCTGCTCCTGGCGGGCATCGCGCGACGAAGCACGGCGGCGGACCGGCTTCGCGTGCTGACGCGCACCGAGGACGGCTTCGCTATCGCAGAGGCGGACCTGGAACGACGCGGCCCCGGCGAGCTCTTTGGGACGCGGCAGGCGGGTCTTCCCCGCCTTCGCTTCGCGGACCTCACGCGGCATCTGCGGTTGCTCGCCGAGGCCCAGCGCGCGGCGGCGCGGCTCCTCGCGCTGGACCCCGAGCTGAGCCTGCCCGAGCATCAGGCCGTGCGGGAGCTGGTGCGACGCCGGTGGGACCGCCGCCCTCTTCCCGGGGGCGAGGCGGGCTGAAGGTGTTTCGCAGGGCCCCGCTCCATTCTCTGCGCCGCCGAGCGCGGGGAGGTGGCGACGGCGCGCCCGGGTTGCGCTAGGCTCCCTGCAGACGAGACGACCTGCATGCTCGACCGACGCAAACGAACCGTCCGGCGCGCCATGATCGGCGGGGTGACCCTCGCCGTCGCCGGTGTCCTGCCGCTCTGGCTCATGGAGCTGGTCTACGTGCTGCTCGTGCGGCGCCCGACCTTCGATTCCATCGGTCAGGGCCTGCTCTTCGGCGTGCTCCTGCTCCTCATCCCGGCGGCGCTCGCCGTGTTCCTCGGCGCCATCGAGGGGGCCGTCGTGCTGGCGGTCTCCCGCCTCACGGGGAGCCTGGCGAAGCGGCGCGTCGCCGAGCCGCACTGGATGGCCTGCCTCTACACGCTCTTGCTCGCCCCCCCCATCGCGCTCGTGGCTGCGCTGACCTTCGCCGGCCGCCGGGCCCGCGAGCTGCCCGGGCGCCACCTGCTCGCCGCGGGCCTCGGGCTCGTGGGAATAGTCGCCTGCTATGGCGCCATGCGCCTCGGCATCTGGGTGCGCGACCGTTTTCGCGTGCGTCGGTGGGGTTCGCGCCCTGCCTATCTCATCGCCCCCCTCCTCCTCTTGCTGGCGCTCGGCCTGTACGTGGCGGATCAGCTGGTCCTGCCGGGCCTCTACCCGTTCTTCCACGTCAGCCTGGCCGTCACCGCCGTAGTGCTCTGTCAGCTCGCCGTGGCGGTGGCCTTCGCCGTGGCCCGGCCGAACGCGCGCTGGATGGGTCGGGTGATGGACCCCGGGGCGGCGCTCTTGCTGGTGGTGGCCACGATCGCGGGCGGGGCCTGGGGCCTGAAGACCGTCGCGCGCTGGGAGCAGCTGCGCTTCCTGATCCACGAACACACTGCCGTGCAGGCCAAGATCGTTCGCCTGGCGGCACGCGCGGGGCTCGTACGCGGGGGGGCCGACTCTCCGCCAAGGCCGGTCGAAAGAGAGGAGGCGCCGGCCCGAGTGGGACTGCGCCCGGGCCCGCGACGTCCGGATCACAATCTGCTGCTCATCTCGGTGGACGCGCTGCGGGCCGACCACATGGGGGTCTATGGGTACCGACGCCGCACCACGCCCGAGCTGGATGCGTGGGCCCGTTCCGCCACCGTGTTCGAGCGCGGCTACGCGCCCGTGCCCCATACCTCGTTCTCGCTGACCTCGCTCCTCACGGGCACGCACATCGCCGCGTCCGGGCTGACCGGCCAGCGGACCCTGCCTTCCGTGGTGCGGCGCTACGGCTACAAGACCGGCGGCTTCTTCCCCCCGGCGGTCTTCTACATCGACAAGGATCGCTTCAGCGCCTTCCAGTCGTCCATGTTCGACTTCGAGTACGTGAAGTTCGAGTTCATCGACGCCGAACGACGCGTGGACCAGGTGCTCGCCTTCCTCAAGGAGAGCCGCGGACAGAAGTTCTTCGTGTGGGTGCACTTCTTCGAGCCGCACGAGCCGTACGATCCGCAGCCTGGGTTCGACTTCGGACCGAGGGCCATGGACCGCTACGACGGGGAGATCGCGTATACGGACCGCGCGATCGGGCGGCTGCTGAAGCGGGTGCAGGCCGAACACCCGACGACGGTCGTGGCCTTGACCGGGGATCACGGCGAGGCCTTCGGGGAGCACCGCGAGTACTACCACGGCAGCTCGCTCTACGACGAACAGGTGCGCGTCCCGGTCATCGTGCGGGTGCCCGGCGTGGCACCCCTTCGCGTGCCGGGGGCCGCGCAGTCGATCGACCTGGCTGTCACGATGCTCGCGGCGGCGGACATCCCGGTGCCGGCGGAGATGCAGGGGAACGACCTCGGCCCCTGGGTCGCGGGGGAGGACGCGATGCGCCTCCCGGCGGTCTTCTCCCAGTTCGAGCAGCGCAAGGCCGTGGTCCGCGGGCAGCACAAGCTGATCCACAACGCGGTGGAGGGCTTCAGCGAGCTCTACGACCTGCGTGCAGACCCTGGGGAGCGGGTGAACCTCGCTGCACGACGTCCCGAGCTGCTCGCCCGGCTCCACGGCGAGCTGCGGGCTCTGGGGGAGCGGGATCGGCGGAGCGGCGCGCGGGAAGACCGAGCCGCCGAGGCCGAGGGGGTGCTCGAGCGGGGCCGGCAGGGAGACCCGAGCGCGATCCCTTCGCTGATCAAACTCGTGCGAAGCGGGCGCGAGGTGCGGCGCGAGGCGGTCCGCCTGCTCACGCGTCTGAGGGCGCAGTCCGCTCGCGCGGTCCTCGTGGACGCGGCCAGGGATCCGGACCCGGGGGTGGCGATCCAGGCCACCATAGGAGCCGCGCTCCTCGGGCACCCCGAAAGTCTGAGGCAGGTGCCTCGACTCCTCGAGCGTGCCGATCTGCCGCCGGCGCTGCGTCGAGACGCCCTGCTGGCGCAGGCGCTCGCCGGGGACAGGCGCCTGGTGCCGCGGCTGATCGATCTCCTGGTCCGCAGCGAGGACATCTACGAGCGCATCGAACTGATCGAGATTCTCGGCCAGCTGAGAGACGACCGCGCGACGCCGGCGCTGCGGCAGCAGCTGAAGACCCTGCGCACGCGCCGCCACGCGATTCACGCGCTCGGTCTCTGCCGGGCGCACGCGGCGGTGCCCGAGCTCGTCCACGGCCTGCAGAGCGACCGGTTCATCAGCTGGAGACAGCACGCCGCGCTGGCCCTCGGCCGGATCGGGGACGCTCGTGCGGTGCAGCCGCTCCAGCACCTCGTCCGGACCGAGCTGGAGCCTGCGGTCGTGGCCTACGCCGTCGAGGCGCTGGGGCGACTGCACGCGCTCCCGATTCCCGGTCTCGCGGCCGTGGCGGCGGGACCCGCGCGTTGCGCTGCGGACGGTTGTCGCGTCCCCCTTCGCGCGGCCTGCGGGTCGCCGCAGGAGCTGCTGGTCCTGCTCTCGGGCAAGCCGGGGCGCGTGACCGTGACCTGCGGGGAGACGGTCGTCGGTGAGCTCGACTTCCCGTCGGTGGGCGCCGAGCCGCGGGTCGAGCTGCCGCCGGTCCCCTCGCTGGTGGTGAGCCTTGCGGGACACCGTGGGGCGCTCGAGCTGAGAACCACGGGCGTGCAGGCCCCCGAGCTCGTCTTCGCGGCGGTCCGGCCGTCCCAGGGGCGCGCCACGGCCAGCCGTTGACCCCCGTCCCGGATCAGCGCTCGGAGGGGCCGGTGCCGGTGCCGGTGCCGAGAGCGAAGCCCTCGTGGAGGGAGCGCATGGCCAGCTCGCCGTAGCGCATGGGGATGACGCACGAGACCTTGATCTCGCTGGTGCTGATCATCAGGATGTCGATCCCCTCGCCGGCGAGCAGCTCGAACATCCGCTGCGCGACACCCGAGTGACTCCGCATCCCGACGCCGACGATCGAGATCTTGGCGATCTTGTCGTCGGAGAGAACCTCGCTGCCGCCGTTCTCGTCGGCGACGCGCTGGACGCGTTCGAGCGCCGCCGGCAGATCCGTGCGAGGTACCGTGAAGGAGACGTTCGTTCGCCCGTCCACCGGCGGGGCCTGCACGATCATATCGACGACGATGCCAGCCTCTCCGAGGGGTCGGAAGACGTCGGCCTGGACGCCCGCGCGCCAGGGCAAGCCCCGGATCGTCAGACGCGCCTGGTTCTTGTCGAGGCTGACTCCGGTGACGACGACCTTCTCCATGGCGGCGTCTTCGGCGACGACCATCGTTCCCTCCTCCTCGCTGAAGCTGGAGCGTACCGCCAGGGCCACTCCGTGGTTGCTCGCGACCTCGACGGATCGGATCTGCAGGACCTTCGCGCCGAGGGAGGCGAGCTCGAGCATCTCCTCGTAGCTGATGCGCGGGATCTTGCGCGCGTCGGGACAGATGTTCGGGTCGGCGGTGAACACCCCCTCGACGTCGGTGTAGATCTCGCAGAGGTCGGCGCCGATCGCCGCAGCGACCGCCACCGCCGAGGTGTCCGAGCCGCCGCGCCCGAGGGTGGTGATGTTTCCTCCGGCGTCCACACCCTGGAACCCCGCGACGATCGGGAGCTCGCCCCGCTCCAGCGCGTCGGAAAGGGGCGTGGCGTCGATCTGCTGGATCCGCGCGCGCGAGAAGGCGGAGTCGGTGAGGACCCGGATCTGGTGCCCGAGAAACGAGGTCCCCTTGCCGCCCTGCGCCCGCACGGCCATGGCGAGGAGGGAAGCCGACGCCTGCTCCCCCGTCGCGAGCAAGACGTCCAGCTCGCGGTGCTCGGCGCGGGGGCTGACCTCGTGGGAGAGCCGGAGGAGGCGATCGGTTTCGCCGGCCATCGCCGAGACGATGACCACCACGCGGTGCCCCGCGGCCTGCGTGCGCAGGACTCGTCGGGCGACGTTGTGGATTCGCTCCACCGAGCCCATCGAGGTGCCGCCGTACTTCTGGACGATCAGCATGGCGACACCCTACAGCCGAAGGCACAGGCGGTAAAGACGGTGCCCCTGTGAGCTGGTCCCGGGGTGGGCGCGTGGCTTGACAGGCCTCGCGCGCGCTGCGTAGCGTCCGGGAATGAGCCACGACGACAGCGACGCGGTGGTGGTGTACGTGACGTGTCCGGCGGACAAGGCCGCGGGGCTGGCGAAGGCGCTCGTCGAGGCCGGGGTTGCGGCCTGCGCGAACATCGTCCCCTCGGTGCGCTCGATCTATCGCTGGCAGGGGGAGCTCTGCGACGACGAGGAGGCGCTGCTGATCGTGAAGACGCGCGCGCCGCTCTTCGAGGCCTTGCGCCAGCGGGTCGTCGAATTGCACCCCTACGAGGTCCCGGAGGTCATCGCTCTGCCCGTCGTCGCCGGGCACGGGCCGTACCTCGCCTGGCTCCGGGCCTCGACCGAGGGTTAGGCGGCCGGCCTTAGGGCCGCGGCGCGCGGCAACTCGCCCGCGGAACCAGACGATATCCGCGCGGTGAACGTCTTTCACCGAATCATCGTGGCGACAGTGCTCGGAGCGGCGGCGGTCACCCCCGTCTGGGTCGCGTGGGATCGGGCAGGGGTTGCGGCTCGTCCGTGTGCGTGCCCCTTCGCTGTAGAGCAGCGCGGTAGCCGCGTCCTGGTCTGTGCCGACGGGAACGGCTCTCCTCCAGGCCTGCTCGCCGCCCTCGGTACGTGCGCCTCGCGCTTCGTGGGGGAACGGCCGAGCACGGCGGGGGAGCTCTGGCGCCTCGACGACGGCTGCCGGCGCACGCGTTCCATGCTCCCGGGGCGGACGCGCCTGCTCCTCGGTCTTCGCCTGGACCTCAATGCGGCGGCCGCGAGCGAGCTCGAGGCGCTGCCTCGCATTGGACCGGCGCTGGCGGCGCGTATCGTCCGACGCCGTCAGTGGCAGGGGCGCTTTCGCCAGGTGACCGAGCTTCGTGAGGTGAAGGGGATCGGGGCGGCGACGCTCCAGCGTCTGGCTCCCTTCGTTTGCGTGGGCGAGACCTGCGACGTTCGACGCGCTGGGCGATGAGGAGCGCGAGCAGGATCGTCGGCAAGCCGACCTCGCGCGGCAGGTGAAGCGCGCCACGTCGGGCGCGACGCGGGCCCGGCGAGCTCCGGTGCGGGACGGCGGCCCGGGCCTCCTTCACGCACGCGTCCCCGCCGTCCCCCTCGCAGCCCTGCGCCTCTCCACCGCCGCTGTCGCAGCCCTGCGCCTCACCGCCGTCGCTCGCGCAGCCGCCCTCCGCCTCGTGCGGCGGTTCCCCGCCATCGCAGCCTCCCGAGGGGGCGCTCTCTTCGGGTTCGAGAGCGCACCCGACCTCCACGCGGGTCGAGCCGTCGCTCCGCGTGCCGGACCGTCTGGCGGCGGGAGGATCCCCGACGCGGGGAGGCGCGCCGGAAGGGCAGCGGAGCTGGAGGAGTTGCAGCCCCTCGCCGACGGGGAGGATCTGTCCGCCGCGGCAGTAGTGGCCGGTGGAGCTGAGCTGCCCCTGGCTGAGGCGGCGCACGGCATCGTCGGGCGTGCCGAGCTTCCCGTCGACCCCCGGTGCAGTGAAGACGAGCTCGAACCGGCCGTCGGTGCATTCGCAGTCGTCCGGCGGAGGAAGCTGGATCTGTCCGCGGACCTCGGTCGAGCGAAAGACCTCGCGCTGGTCGTCGTACTCCACGTAGAGGAGCTGAGGGCGGAGCTGGCCTCCCGTGGGTCCCGTGGGGAGGTCGAGCTCCAGGATGGCCGTGCGGCCGGTGGCTCGCGAGAGCTCGGCGTAGAGGTAGAGACCTTGGTCACGGTAGCGACTCGCGGCGCTGCTCGCGTAGAGGACGCCCCGGAGAGCCTCTCCGGGGGCGGCCCGCTCGTCAGCGCGACACACGCCGAGTTCGGGGGTGCACTCGACGGGACGGTCGTGGAGCTGAAGCTGGTAGTGCCCTTGACGTCCGCGGTCGTCGCATGCGCCCAGGCCGGCGGCGAGCGCGAGCGCGGCCGTCGCGAGGCGAAGCGTGGCCCGTTTCAGAAGTGGCACGTGAGCCCCGCGGTGAGTGCCACGCGATGCACGCCCGTCTGCGCCACCATCGCGCGAAGACCGCCGAGGTCGTCCGAGGTCGCGACCACCGTGCCACGGAGCCCCACCGAGAGGTGGTGCAGTAGTCGCACCTGCAGGCCCGCCCCGAGCTGAAAGAAGGGGAGCCAGCCGGCGGCGTGCCGGATGGGGAGCCCCGGGCGGTCGAGAGCGGCCGAGACGTGCGTGCCTCCCACCTGGACGTCCGTGAGGAGGCGCATGGGGCCCACGACCGCGAGGTAGACCCGCAGGCCGAGAGCGAGGTCGCGGAAGCTGCGTACGTCGTGATAGCCGCGCCCCGTGGAGCCCGCGTCGGTGGAGGCGTCGCTCCGGTAGCCCACCTCGCCCACGACGTATAGACGCAGCGGACCGAGCCGGCCGCCGGCGCCGAGAAGCCCGGAGAAGGCCACTCCGCCGTCGTGCCGCAGCGACGCGCCCCCGTTCACCTCGGCGAGGAAATGGGTTCCGGCCTCCGCGGGGCGCATGCACGGGCCGCGACCGCAGGGGATCTCCTGCGCCAGGGCCGGACGCGCCGTGAGGCCGAGCAGCGCGACCAAGGGCGCTGCGGCACGGAGGAGGGCGAGTCGGTCGAACATGCGACCGGGCAGAGCAATGGGCGTACCAGCGCTGCGGCGGGCGGAAACTGGAGTCGCACGGTGTCCCGAGGCGGCAGCGGGGCGCGACCCGTGTGGCTGCTTCGCGACAGGTGTGAAGCGTGCGTGGCGCCAGCGCGTCAGTGTGGCCGGTCCCGGCGTGGACGCGCCGCGGGGGCTCGCGTAGACTGAAGCTCTCCTTTCCGAGGCCCAAGGCTCCGTGTCGACGGTGGGTGGCAACAAGCTGCACGGCGAGATCCTGAGGCTCGAAGGGCTGCTCCGGCAGGACCCCGGAAGCCCCGAGTTCCATCGGCTGGGCAACGCCTACACCCGAGTGGGAAGGTACGACGACGCGGTGCGCGTCTGCCGTCGCGGCGTGCGCCGGCATTCCACCTCGGTGGAAGGCCACGTGGCGCTGGGGCGAGCCCTCTTTGGACAGGGACGCCTGGACCAGGCCGGCGAGGTGCTTCGCGCGGCTCTGAAGCTGGACCCCACGCAGTCCGAGATCTATCGCCTCCTGGGAGAGGTGCTGCTGCGGCTGGAGCAGCACGAGGAGTCCGTGTCGGCTCTCGAGCAGGCGGTGCGGCTCGGAGTGGCGGATGCGAAGGTGGAGGCGCTGCTCCTGCGGGCGCGAGAGGAGCGCGACGGGGAGGCGACGCAGGTCGCGCGCGGCCGCCCCGGCGAGGTGCGTGGTATCGGCACCCGCACGGCGGCGGGGAGCATCGGGGACCCCAGCCGGGAGCACGCGCTCGAGGAGCTCGGGCCCGGACCTCCCGAGGACGAGCTGCGGACGACGAGCGGCTTCGATGCGGACAAGACGCCGATCGTGGAGGTCGAGGGGCATCGGCAAGACGGCGACGTGCAGCCGACGCCGATGCCCGACTGGTCCACGCTGGGCGCACTCTGGGAGAGGCAGCTCGACGCGCAGAGCGGACACGCGGGGCTCGACGTGGAGTCCGACGTGCGCGACCCGATCGTTCACCGGCCGCCGCTCGATCTGGACCTGCTGCCCCTGAGCGACCCGCTGGCCGAGGGGATGCCTCCCTTGCCCTCCGAGGGGGGGGCGGAGGAGGGTGCTGCCGAGGTCACGGAGGACGTTCCGGCCGAGGCGATCGAGGATCCTTCGCCGTCGCTCGGCCTGCCGCACGAGCCGGAGCCGGAGGAGGAACCGCCGACCTGGCCCCAGGGTTCGGCCGAGCCCGACGCCCTGCTCGAGGAGGCCCTGCCGGTCGACCGCGCGAGCCCGGAACCTGAGTTCTCGACCGAGGAGCCCACAGCCCCGACGGTCTCCGAGCCCGACGAGGAGGCGACCGACGAACGCCAGAGGCGCCCGGTGCGGCGCAAGGCGAGTAGGCGCAGGCGTCGAGGCTTCGGGAGGTGGGTCGCCCTCGGCGCGCTGCTCCTCGTCCCGCCCGCGGTGTGGCTGGGGCTGTCCCTCTACCAGGCGCGGCATGCGAGCCGCAAGGCCCTCGAGCTCTCCCAGCGCGCGCGACGGGTCGTGTCGGTGGACGCGCTGCGCACGGCGCGTGCGGCGCTCTCGGCGGCCGCCACGCGTCGGGGAGCTGCGGCGGGGCTCAGCGAGGAGCTGCGGCTGGTGGAGGCGCTCCTTTGGCTCCTGCACGGGATTCCGCACGGAACCTGGCCCGCTTCGGCCGAGGGCTGGACGGCGAAGGCCGCACGAGCCGTGGACGCCCTGGCGACGCACGCGCCGACGGAGGCGCGCGAGGCCCTGAAAGAGGTCCCCCAGCAGCCGGCGAACCGCCTTCTGCGGGGTTGGTTGCTGGCCTGGGCGGCGTGGCTCGAGGGCCGCGGCGGGGAGGCGCGAGAGGCGTTGAAGGGGCTGCTGGCGCAGGACTCGGAGCTGGTGCCCGCCCACCTGCTCCTGGCCCACCTCTCGCGCGAGGAAGGGCGTACCCGCGAGGCGGAGGAGGCGTACCGTCTGGCTTTGCGGCACAGCCCTCTGCTCGACGCGGCTCGGCTCGGCCTGGCTGCGGCACTCCTCGAAGGACCGGCGGGTGCCGCGGAGGCGCGACGCTTGCTCGAGGCCGAGGCGCAGGCGCCGCTGGCGCAGGGGTGGCAACGGCTGCTGACGAGCGAGCTGCAGCTTCGGTCCGGGGCTCTGCGGGCCGGGGCGCGGGAGGCGCGGCGGGTTCTGGGTGACGCGCCACCGAGGGCCGACCTCCTCTTCCACGGGGCACGCGTGCTGGCGCTCGCCTGCGAACTCGAAGGAGCGCGCGCGGCGCATCGGCGGCTCGCCTCCCTGCGGCGCCTGGACGGACCGGCCGAGCGGTTGCTGCGGGTGGAGCTGGAGTGGGCCGCGGGGCTGGATCCGCAGCTCTTGCGAGCCCAGGAGGTCGGCGGCGAGGCACCGCGCGTGAAGGAGCTGCGACGGGTCGCGACGCTCCTGGCGGGCGCGTCGGAAGGCTCTGGCCCGGGGGTGGCAGCGGGACGCGATCCGCCGACGCCGCTCGCTCGCCTGGAGCGGGCGATCGTGCTGCTTCGGCGAGGCGACGCGGCCGCGGCGGACGGGCTGCTCGCGCCCCTCTCCTCGGTGGCCGGGCTGAGCAGTCGGGCGCTCACGCTGCGGGCCGAGGCACTCGCTGCGCGCGGGCGCTACGGGGAGGCCCTCGCGGGGCTCGAGACGGCGCTCGATCGCTGTCCGGGGTACCTGCCGGCGATCGAGCGGCAAGGGCTCCTGCGCATCGCTCTCGGTCGCTTCGCGGAGGGCGCGCGGCTCGTCGAGGCGGCGCGAGCGGGAGGGCGCGTCGGGGAGGAGAGCCTGCGCGCGCTCGCGTGGGCCTACGGAGAGCTGCGGTCGGTGCCGAAAGCCAGCGCGCTGCTCGAGGAGGCACGTCGGCAGGGGACGCCCGCCGCGGCGGCGACCGTGCTCGGGCATCTGAGGCTCGCGCAGCAGCGGGGGCGGGAGGCGGTCGGCGCCTTCGGGGGCGCGGGAAGGTCCCCCGAGGCGCTGGTCGGGCTGGCCCGCGCACAGCTCCTCGCGGGACAGGTCGAGGCGGCGGAGGGGACCTGGGCTGCACTCGTGGAGCGGGCTCCGCACTCCCCGTGGCCCAGACTGCAGCTGGCGCGGGTGCGAGTCCGCCTCAAGCACGCCGAAGCGCGCGCGACGACCGAGGCCATCCTGTCCTGGGCGCGCGCGAATGCGCGGCTGGCTCCTGGGCTGGCGGCCGAGGCGCACCTGGCCCTGGGCGAGCTGCTCCAGGGTGGAGGGGGCAAGCCGCGGCCCGACGCGGTGGCTGAGTTCGAGGCTGCCACGCGCCTCGATCCGTCGCACGTCGCCGCTCACGAGGCGCTCGGTCGGGCGTATCTGGCGCTGGGACGTCAGGCCGCGGCGGTGAAGGCGCTCGAGCGCGCCGTAGAGCTCGATCCCCAGGATACGGCGGCCCACCTGGCGCTCGGCCTGGCCCTCCGCCGCGAGGACCGCGTGCGCGCCCGGCGGGCCTTCGCCCGGGTGCTGCAGCTCGAGCCCGACGGCGAGCGAGCCCTGGTCGCGCGCCGCGAGCTGCGGCGCCTTCGTTGACTTCGATCGTGCTGCTCCGCTAGCGTGGGCCCGCATGGCAACTAAGCCGCCGATGCTGGTGCTCGAGGAGCAACGGCCCAACCCGAGGAAGATCAGGCAGGCGGCGGACGTCCTCGAGGAGGGGGGCGTCATCGCGTATCCGACCGACACGGTCTACGGCATCGGCTGCGACCTCTTCAACCGCAAGGCCATCGACCGCATCTACCGCATCCGCGGGCTGGAGCACGACCATCACCTGAGCTTCATCTGCCGCGACCTGTCTCAGGTGGCGGAGTACGCGTACGTCACGGATTTCGCGTACCGGTGGCTGCGCCGGCTCCTGCCCGGACCCTACACGGTCATCTTGCCGGCCAGCCGGCTCGTGCCGAAGGTGTTGCTCGAGAAGCGCCGCGAGGTGGGCGTCCGAGTCCCCGCGAGCGCCCCGTGTCACGAGCTGGTGCAGGCCCTCTCGCGCCCCCTGGTGAATACGAGCGCGACGGATCCCGAAAGCGGCGAGAGTCTCGTGGACGCGGATCTCGTGCGGGAGGCCTTCGCGGGGCAGATCGATCTGGTTCTGGACGGCGGGCTGTTGACGCACGAGCCGTCGACGGTTCTCAGTCTTATGGGCGACGAGATCTCGATCCTGCGCGAGGGGAAGGGACCGGTGGACCTTCTCCTTTAGATGTCCGTCACTTCTTCGTCTGCGCGACGAGGTAGTGCTCGCTCGAGATCCTGCGGGTGGCGTCGGGTCGGACGACCTTGGTTCGGGCGTAGAGCCGCTTCGTCTCGGCCACCGCCCCCTCGAAGCCCTCGCCCATGAAGATCTTCCCCACGAAGGACGAGCCGCTGCATCCGACCGCCGCGGCCAGCTCGAGCGCCCGCAGGTAGAGTGCGACGCTGCGGGCCTGGTCGGTCATGGCGATCCCCGTCGTGTCCGGGGCCATATCGGAGAGCACGACGTCGAAGCAGGGGAGCTCGCCGAGCAGCGTCTCGGGTGTGACCTCCAGGACGTCCCCGATCTCGACGCGCACGTGCGCGGGGAGCGGCACCTCCACGGCCGTGCGATCGATCCCCACGACGCGCCCAGCCTCACCGACCCGCTCCGCCGCGTACTGGAGCCAGGAGCCGGGTCTGCACCCCAGGTCCAGCACGCGCAGCCCGGGACCGAGCAGCCGGAAGCGCTGGTCGAGCTCCTGCAGCTTGTAGACCGAGCGAGCGGCGTACTGGTCGCGCTTGGCTTGGCGGTAGAAGGCGTCGTGACGGGTGCGGCGGTCGCGGAGGCGGGACACCGGCGCGGGATTTAGGCCTCGGCCGCGGCCGGCGCCTCGCGCTTCAGCTGGAAGATCGCCCCAGGTCGCTTCGCGGCGTGGCGCACGGTGACGTAGCCGTCGGGCGCGCCGGGCACCGCACCTCGCAGGAGGAGCAGGTTCTTGTCCGGGAGCACCTCGGCCACTCGGAGGTTCTGGATCGACACCTTGCGCGCGCCCATGTGGCCCGGCATGCGCTTGCCCTTGAAGACGCGGCCCGGCGTGAGACGGCAGCCCACCGACCCGCCGTGCCGGAAGTATTCGTGCGTTCCGTGCGTCGCGCGAAAGCCGGAGAAGTTGTGGCGCTTCATGACGCCCTGGAAGCCCTTCCCCCTCGAGACGCCGCGCACGTCCACGACGTCTCCGGGGGCGAAGACCTCGTTGAGACGCACCACCTGACCCTGGTGGAACTGGCCGATCTCGTCGGGCTGCAGGCGAATCTCCCGCACCATGCGCTTGGGGGCGGTCTTCGCCTTGGCGAAGACTCCCGCGGCGGGCTTGCTGGTCCGCTGCGGCGACTTGTCGCCAAAGCCGAGCTGAATCGCCGCGTAGCCGTCGCGCTCGACGGTCTTCACGTCCAGCACCACACAGGGACCCAGCTCGATCACGGAGAGGGCAGCCCAGTTGCCCTTCGCGTCGTACTGCTGGGTCATGCCGATCTTCTTGCCCAGAAGGCCCATCCGGATGGCCATTGTCGCTAACTCCTCAAGATCCCTTGTCTACAGCACACTGAGGTCCGTATCTATAGGGGTTTTGCACGCGGCTGTCAACTGCCTCGCACGGGGCAGGGCCGGGTCCCCCAAGGAGCCGCCGGCCGGTTGCGGGCATTCCGCCCGCTTCCTCCGTCGAGTAGACTGCCACGCCACGGTGCGGAGAAGCCATATGCGAATTTTCACCTCGGGACTTGTCGTCGGGCTCCTCGCCGGGGCGAGCGGCTGCGGAGGGCTCCAGCTCAAGCTCCAGCACGCGAGCGTCCAGAAGCCGAGCAACGTGGTGCTCTATTTCGCCGTGGAGGATTCGCGTGGCCAGGGCGTTCCGGCCCTCGCCGCCGACGCCTTCAAGATCTACGAGGACGACCAGCTCGTTTCGCCCTTCGAGAGCAAACAGACGATCCTCAACCCCGAGGTGGCGGTTTCGCACTATGTGCTCTTGCTCGTGGACCTGTCGGGGAGCATCACCGAGTCCGGGTCGTTGCCCGCGTTGACCAGCGCGGTGAGCGCGTTCGTCGAGCGGGTGAGCAAGAGCCAGGTGGTGCAGATCGCCGTGTACGGCTTCGACGGTTCGCCGAAGCTCACCCCGCTCGTCGGGTTCACGCGCCAGGGACTCGCGGTGAGCAGCGCCATGAGCTGGCTCACCGGGCGCAAGGCCAAGGACCCGTCCACTAACCTGAACGGCGCGATCGTGGAGGGGGTCTCGGTGCTGGAGAAGCAGGTCTCCAAGTCCAACATGCCGCTCCGGTTTGCCACGATGGTGGTCTTCACCGACGGTACGGACCGCGCGCATCGGGTGGCCTGGGAGAAGGTCGAAGAGAAGGTCGATCAAGCCCAGGTGAACCTCTACGCCATCGGTCTCGGAGCGGAGCTCTCCGAGGATCACCTCTCCAAGATCGGTCGGGCGGGGTACGTGAAGGCGGAGCGCCAGGAAGACATGAACAAGGCCTTCGAGGAGATGGCGACGAAGATCGAATCCGCCGGCCGGAAATACTACCTCCTCTCGTACTGCAGCCCGTCGCGCGCGGGGACGCATCGCCTGCGCGTGGAGGCCACGACCAAGGAGGGGAGCGGGGACCTGTCGCGCGAGTTCAAGGCCGAGGGTTTCGGGCCGAACTGCGACCCGAACCAGAAGCCGAACTTCTCGCCCACGCGCATCCTGATTGAGGCGCGGCGCAAGGAGAAGGCCGAGGAGAAGGCGAAGCGATCGGAGTAGTCGGCGGGCTTTCGCGACGGACGCTCAGCCTAGCCGAACTTCTTGCAGCAGCCGGTGATGCAGTACTGCCCCGTGGGGCAGTAGCTGTTGTTGAAGCAGGGCGTTCCCGAGAGGCAGAAGGGCCAGATGATGGTGCCCCCTCCGTCCCGCGTCCCGGCGCCGCCGTCGCGAGGCACCCCCGCGTCGGCCGGCTTCGGAAAGCACTTCGCCGGCAGGTCGGCGATCGTCTTGCCGAGGCAGAGCTGGCACTCCCCGCAGGGATTCATGCACGACGCGACCGGCGTGCAGGTGGCGCAGTTCTGCGGCGTGGCGGCGCTGCAGCCGGCCCCGGAGCCGAGGAAGATGACCCACTTCTTGCCAGCGGAGTAGACCTCGCAGCAACCGAAGCAGTCGCAGCCGTTCGGCGTCAGGGGCTGGCAGACGCGGCGGCACTCGTCCGTCTGAGGCCCCGGGCAGTTCTTGTAGTTCGGGTCGTAGAGGCAGGGCTTGGGCAGCTTGGCCCCCGGGTTCTTCGCGTCGCACTTCAGGTTCCACTCGCACTTGTCGCCGCCGCTGCCCGAGTTGCCGTCGAAGAAGCAGTCCTGCTTGCAGGCGTCCACGTTGTCGCCGGGTATGCCGGTGCCGAAGGAGCCTTCGTCGTCGTCGCAGGGGCCGATGCACTCGGGGTCCTGGGCGTCGATCTTGCCGTCCCCGTCGTCGTCCTTGCCGTTCGAGCACTTGTAGACCGTGCCGTTACACGAGGGCTGGTTCCCGGGATTCCAGCCGTCGGGGATGCGGAAGAGGTCGCCCTTCGGCGCCGCGCCGTCCCCCGGTTTCCGCCCATCGCCGACGCTAGCGCCGTCGCCGGTCGTGGTGGACCCGTCGCCACCGCTCCCGCCGTCGGTCAGCGCGCCGTCGGTGTAGATCGAGGCGTCCCCGACCCCGCCGGCGTCGGGCAGGAGGCCTCGCTCGTCCGAGCAGCCGCACACCAAGAAAGCGCAAAGCACCACTCGCGAGCGCCTGGGCACGTGGTCCTCCTGTCCTCGACGTGTTCGGACAACTGTATCGACCCGGTGAGTGGGTGTCCAGGTTCCCCCGCGCGTGAGGTGTGCGGCGCTCCTACTCCCCGCTGCGAAGGGCGCGCTCGGGGCCGCCCAGCGAGGCTGCCCTCTGGCGGGCCCAGGGGGCGTCGATGGCCTCTACGACCCGAACGGCGACGCCGTGGACGAGCGGGTTCCTGCGGTCGAGAGCCGCCAGGAGCTCCTGCTGACTCGCGGCGTCTCCGAGCCGGGCGGCCGCGCCCGCGAGCCACACGCGCAGAAGTGGGTCGAAGCGGGCAGCGCGGGCGTGCTGGAGGAGGGGGGCGAGGTGCTCCGGTCCGGCGACCAAGAAGAGGTGCTCCGCCGCGAGAAGGCGGGTGTCCCGTCGCCGGAGGTGCGCGAGCAGCACCTCGACGCCCGACGCATCGTCGAGCCGTGCCAGCGCGACGGCGGCTTCGAACTGCACCCCCTCGTCCACGTCGCGAAGGCGTGCTCGCAGCAGGTCCGAGTGCTCGCGAGCGCGCAGGTCCCCGAGGGCGGCGACAGCGCTCCCACGAACTTCGGCGTCAGCGTCCTCGAGGAGCGGCGCGAGAGCCGGGGCCGCGTTCGCCGGGTCCAGCGCGACCACGACGGCTGTGGCCTGAAAGCGGACGTCGGGGTCCGGGTCGGCGAGGGCGCGCCGGACGGCGGCCACGCCACCCTCGGAGCCGAGGCGCCCCAGCGCCACCACTGCGGCCTGTCGTACCTCGCCGTCCGGGTCGGCGGTGGCGGCGAGCGAGAGGGCCTCGCAGGTGGGCGCATCGGCCGCACCGGCCAGCGCGAAGGCGGCGGCGCGGCGCACCTCAGGTGAGGGATCCCCGAGCGCGCCCCGCAGGGCCAGCACCAGGCTCGCGTCGGTGAGGGCGGCTCCGTCGAGGTCCCAGGCCGCGTCGGCGCGGGTAGTGGCCTTCGGGCTCGTGAGGTCCCGCAGGGCGGCTTCGACCGTGATCCGTGGCTCGTTCGAGGGCATCGGCCTCCGACCCGCGCTGGGCGGGCACTCCTTCGCTCTCAGCGAACCTTCGTGCCCGGCGGGACCTCGACGTCGAGGGCACTCAGGGCCAGGACCTGCTTCTCGCCGGCCGCGAGGATCATCCCCCGGCTCTCCACGCCGCGGATCTTGGCGGGCTTCAGGTTCGCCACCACGATCACCTGCCGGCCCACGAGCGCCTCCGGCGCGTACGTCTCGGCGATGCCGGCCACGATCTGGCGCACCTCCGACCCGAGATCCACGCGGAGCTGGAGCAAGCGATCCGCGCCCTGGACGCGTTGCGCCTCGAGGACCTTCCCGACCCGCAGGTCCAGGCGGGAAAACTCGTCGTAGGTGAGGAGCGCCGGTCCTTCGGCGCTCGTATCGGGCTTGGGGTCAGTCACCTTCGTGGTCTCCTGGGCGGGGGTTGCCGCCTGCTGCCAGCGGCCGAGCAGCGCCGCCTTTCGATCGTCGTCGATCCGTGGAAAGAGGGGGATTGGCGGAGGGAGGGGCTGCCCGGCGGCGAGCCCTCCCCAGCGCTCGGGCCACGCGGCGCTCGACGCGGCGTCGAGGCCGAGCTGGGCGAGGAGCTCCTGGGCCTTGTCGGGCATCACCGGCGCCACGAGGAGCGCCGTCCAGCGCAGGCTCTCGAGGAAGTTCGCCAGCACCTCGCCCACGCGCCCCTTCTTCGCCGGGTCCTTGATCAGGCTGTACGGCGCCGTGACGTCGACGTACTTGTTCGCCGCGCGCACCAGCTCCCAGATCGCGTCGAGGGCGCGGCTGGGGGCGTTCCCCTCGTACGCGCGCGCGGCCTCCTCGCCCACCCGCGCGGCGAGCTCCACGAGCTCCCGGTCCACGGCCTCGGCCCGGAGGTCCTGCGCCAGCGGCGGAACCTTGCCCTCCCAGTACCTGTGCACCATGGCCACCGAGCGGTTGAGCAGGTTGCCGAGGTCGTTGGCCAGCTCGGCGTTGATGCGCTGGAGGAGCGCCGCGTGCGAGAAGTCCCCGTCGTTGCCGAGGGGCGTCTCTCGCACGAGGAAGTAGCGCAGGGCGTCTCGCCCCACGTCCTCGCACAGCATCTCGGGGTCCACCACGTTGCGCAGGCTCTTGGACATCTTCTGCCCGTTGATGGTCCACCAGCCGTGGGCGAAGACCTGCTTCGGCAGCGGCACTCCGGCCGAAAGGAGCATGCAGGGCCAGTAGACGGCGTGGAAGCGGAGGATGTCCTTCCCCATCAGGTGCAGGTCGGCCGGCCAGAAGTCGCGGTAGCGCTCCGCCCCGTCGAAGCCGCCGAGGCCGGAGAGGTAGTTGGTGAGGGCGTCGATCCAGACGTAGATCACGTGCTCGGGGTCGCCGGGGACGGGGATCCCCCAGCGGAAGCTGGTGCGCGAGATGCTGAGGTCGCGCAGCCCCCCGCGGACGAAGCTCAGGATCTCGTTCCTGCGGATGTCGGGCTGGACGAAGGTCGGGTGCTTCTCGAAGTGGTCGAGGAGCGCGTCCTGGTAGCGCGACATGCGGAAGAAGTAGCTCGACTGCTTCAGCCGCTCGAGCGGGGTGCGGTGCGTCGGGCAGCGCGCGCCTTCAGCCTGCGATTCGGTGTAGTACTCCTCGCAGCCCACGCAATAGAGGCCGTCGTACTCGCCGCGGTAGATGTCCCCTTTGTCGGCCATGCGCTGCCAGAGCTGCTCGACGACCTTGCGGTGTCGAGGCTCCGTCGTGCGCAGGAAGTCGTCGTTCGAGATGTTGAGCACCTGCCACGCGCGCCGGAAGCGGGCCATCACCTGCTCGACGAACGCCGCCGGCGAGAGTCCGGCCGCCTCGGCCGCGCGCTCGATCTTCTGGCCGTGCTCGTCGGTGCCGGTGAGGAAGAAGACGCGCCGACCCCGGGCGCGGTGGTAGCGCGCGAGCACGTCGGCCACGATGGTCGTGTAGGCGTGCCCGATGTGCGGTACGTCGTTGACGTAGTAGATCGGCGTGGTGACGTAGAACGTGTCCATGCGCTGGGCCTCGGTCAGTCCCGGGGAGGGGAGGAGGAGTCGTCGGGGGCGGGGGGCGCGGCGAGGCTCACCTGCTGCGCGGGAAAGACCTCGTAGGTCCCGGCCGCGCACCGCACCCGCACGAGCCGGCGCGGCACGTCGAGCTCCACGACGATCCCCTCTCCCGCGGGGGTGTTCACGCGCTTGCCCACCTTCGGCAGCTGCTTGCGTGCCTCCTGGTAGACCTGCTGCTCGTAGGCCAGACAGCATTTCAGTCGACCGCACTGCCCCGAGACCTTGCTCGGGTTGAGCACCAGGTTCTGGTCCTTCGCCATGCGGATGCTGACCGGCTCGAAGCGCTGCAGCCAGCTGGCGCAGCAGAGCTCGCGACCGCACGAGCCGATGCCGCCCGTCATGCGCGCCTCGTCGCGCACGCCGACCTGGCGCATCTCGACGCGCACGTGGAGCCGACGGGCCAGGTCCTTGACCAGCTCTCGAAAGTCGATGCGGCTCTCCGAGGCGAAGTAGAAGGTGGCCCGGTTGCCCGCGTGCTGGTACTCCGCGCGGATGAGCTTCATCGGCAGCCGGCGCTCGGTGACGCGCTGCCGGCAGAACTCGTACGCCTCGCGTTCGCGTGCTTCGTTGCGTTTCTGCGCGCGGGTGTCCTGGGGGTCCACCCGACGTACGAAGCGCCGGAGCGGCCCCTTGGTCAGTCGGCGCGTCGTCGGGATGACGACGGTGCCGATGGTGAGGCCCCGCTCCGTCTCCACGACGACGCGGTCTCCCTGCCGGAGCGGCTCCTCTGCCGCGTCGAACTCGACGAGCTTGCCCCCCTCGCCCTGGATCCCGTCGCTGATGCGGACGCCCACCACGCTGCGCAGCGGCGCCGTGGCGGGTTCGTCGGTCAGCTCGCTCTCGGCGGGCAGCGTCGCGTCGTCCGGGTCGGCCGGCTCGCCCGCCAGGTCGAAGACCGAGCTCCCGCTGAGAATCGGCGCGGCGTCGTCGGGGAGATCCTCGGGGTGCGCACCGAGCCCTCCGGCCGTCGCTGGGGAGGGGGCCGCGGGGCGTTCCTCCTCGAGGGACCACCCGGCTTCGTCCGGGAAATCGAGCCCCGTGGCGGTGCGCGCCGCGGGACGAGGTGGGGTTTCCCTCGCTGGCCCGCCGGGGCGACGCTCCCGTGAGCCGGGCGGGGGGCCTCGGCGTGGCCCCTGGTCGCGGGTCAGGGGGGCTCTGCCGGAAATTCCTGGTTCGCGGGGAACGCCAGCTTCGCGGGGCTCGCGCGATCCGCTGCGCACGCCGCGCTCGTCCCGCTCCTCCCGGCGGCGTGGCTCTCGCGCCTCTCGCGCCTCGCGAGGGGGGCGTGCCTCGGCAGGGAGCGCCGGCTCGGTCCCGGCTTCGGTCGGGGGGCTGGTCGGGGCCCCGGTACCCGCGCCCCGTCCTCGGCGGCGGCGACGGCGGCGGCGTCCCGCGGCGTCGGGGGTGCCGCCAGCGTCGTCGGCGCGTGGCCCGCTCGGTGCCGCGCCCTCGGCGCCAGGCTCGGCAGCTCCACTCGAGACGGGGCGTGCGCCCCCCTCCGTTCGCGCTTCCCCACGGCCTCGGCGGCCACGGCGTCCTCGAGAGGGTCCGCGACCGTCGGCCCGGGGCGGTCCGCCCTCCGGCCCGGCCCCCGACGGCGCTTCCGTGCCGGTCGGGCGGCCCTCTTCGCCGGGGAGGCGTGGGGCGGCCCCGCTCGGGCGCCCTCGACGTCGTCGCCGCGGCCTGCGTCGCTCGCCTCCCCCGTCCGGCGGACGGCCCGGTCCTCGTGCACCTGTATCGTCGGTCATACCCAGACTCCCTGGCGCAGTCGCAGGACCATCGTTTCGAGGGTCATGGTGGGGTTCACGTTCGCGACGAGCGCGGCCTGCGCCGCCTGGACGGCGCGGAGCGCTCCGAGGAGGGCGTCGCGAGAGCGCCCTTCCGCCATGCGCTCGAGCTCCTCCCGCCGGTCCGCGTGGACCAGCCGGCCCTCATGAAGCCCCTCGGCCACCAGCACCACGTCTCGCAGCCAGACGCGCAGCAGGTCGAGGGCCTCGAGGGCCACGGGGCGTTCCTTGCCGGCCTCCGCCGCCGACTCGAAGAGGCTCTCGACGGCGGACCCGCTGGCCGCCCCGAGGAGAGCGTCCACGGCCCGTTGCGCGGCGGCGAGCTGGTCGCTGCCGAGCAGGCGGAGCGCCCGGCCGGGGCTCCCCTCGGCCAGCGCGGCGACCGTCCGCCGTTCGCCCTCGGGACGCTCGCTGGCCTGGCCCAGCACCTGGGCCACCTCCTCCAGAGCGAGGGGCGCGAAGCGAACCCGCTGGCAGCGGGAGACGAGGGTTGGGACGACCCGGTGTCCGGCCGAGGCGACGAGCACGAAGACCGTGCGCGGCTTCGGCTCCTCGACCGCCTTGAGGAGCGCGTTCGCCGCGTTGGCGTTCAGCTGGTCTGCCCCGTCGAGCACGATGAGGCGCACCTTGCCCTCGTGCGGTGGATAGGCCAGCAAGGGCTCGATGGCCCGGACCTGCTCGATCTTGATGTACTGCCCGTCGGGCGCGATCCAGATCAGGTCGGGGTGGAGGCCGGCCACGAGCTTGCGGCAGGCCTCGCACGAATCGCACCCCTCGGCCGGAGCGAGTTCGCAGTTCAGCGCCTGTGCCAGTGCGCGCGCGGTGGTGGCCTTGCCCACGCCCGACGGCCCCGTGAACAGGAAGGCGTGGGCCAGCTTGCCCGAGGTCATGCCGCGGCGGAGCTGCTCCACGGCGCGTCGCTGGCCTACGATCTCGGAGAGCTTGGGCATGTGCGTGTCCATCGAGTGCTACCAAGGGGGAGCTTGCATGTCAAAGGGAGGCCGCGGCCGCCCGACCTGCCTTTGACAGCCGCGCCCCCTTGAGACAGCATCCAGGGCCGGCGCCTCCACACGTGAGGCCAGCGGCAGGAGGCGACCCATGGGCATCCTGGGGCGGATTCAGCGGGTAGTGAAGTCCAACGTCAACGAGCTCCTGGACAAGATGATCGATCCGGCCAAGGAGATCGAGCTCCTCGTCACCCAGATGGAGGAAGGGCTGAAGCAGGCCCGGGCCGAGGTCATCACCGTAACCGCCGAGGGCAAGCGGCTGGGGATGCGCTGCGGGGAGCTCGAAGCCGAGGTGGTGAGGTGGGATCGTCGCGCGGAGCAGGCCGTACAGGCCGGGGACGACGGGCTGGCGCGGGACGCGCTGGCCCACCGGCTCGAGCTCGCACGGGAGCTCGAGACGCTCCGCCAGGCGCGCGCAACGCAGGAGGCGCAGGCCGAGGAGCTCCAGCAGGCCCTGAAGGCCCTCGAGGCGAAGCTCAAGGACGTTCAGCTCCGAAAGGAGACGCTGAAGGTCCAGGCGCGGGCCGCGAAGGAGGGGGGAGGGGCGCTCAAGGGCACCGCAGCCTTCCAGGAGATGGATCGCCTGGAGGCCAAGATCTCCGCCATGGAGGACCTTGCGGACCTGGAGGGGTCGCTCAGCGGGAAGGACGCGGCCACCGAGGCCAAGTTTGCCCGCCTGGCCGAGCGCGCGCCGGCCGGTGCCAGCCGGCCGGAGGTGGAAGACGAACTCCAGGCGCTGAAGCGCAAACTCAACTCCGGGGAGTGATTCCGGGGGGCCCCGCCGAGGCGGGCCGGCCCGAAGTTTCGCCTCTTCACCCAAGGAATCGGGGGGCGCGATTGTCCTACCCGGGAAGGCGTCGGCTGTACTAGAACTCTGCCGGCGCCGGGGCCCCTCTCGGGTGCGGTAGCGCTCCGGGCCGCGAGAAGGGCCGAGAGTTCTGGATCCATGGTCCATGGGCGATGACAGCCAGGCGCTGGTCGAGCGCGCGCGGAAGGGCGACCGCGCCGCCTTCGGGCTGCTCGTTCGGCGGTATCACCGTCGGGTGTACGGCCTGGCGCATCGGATGCTCGGCAACCACGACGACGCGGACGACGTGGCGCAGGAGACCTTCGTGAGAGCGTATTCGCGCTTGGGGCAGTTCCAGGGACAGGCGGACTTCTTCACCTGGCTCTATCGGATTGCCCTGAACGTGGCGTTGAACCAGCTCCGGCACGCGCGCCGCCATCGCGAGGCGGGGCGCCTCGGGCTGCTCCCGGCGCCGCTGGCCCAGGAGGCGGACGCCGATCCGCAGCGCGCGGCGGAGCTGCGACGGGCGATGGCCGAGCTGGCCGTGGCGTTCGAGAGCCTCTCGGACACGCTCAAGGCGACGGTGGTGCTGGTGCTCATGGAGGGAATGGCGTATCGGGAGGCCGCTGCCGTGCTCGAGTGTTCGGAGGGTACGGTGGCCTGGCGGGTTCACGAGGCGCGCTCGGCGCTCAGGCGTCAGCTCGGCCCCGTGTTGAAGCGACTCATTTCTCGGGACACCGATGGATTGTCAGGGGACACGCGAGAGGCTGTCGACCTTCGTCGATAGGCAGCTTCCGGCCGCAGAGCACGATCAGGTGGCACGTCACCTGGAGGGCTGCGGCGCGTGTCGTCAGGAACTCGACGAACAGGGAGTGCTGGACATGCTGTTGAGAAGTCAGATGGTGCCGGAGCCGACCCACGGGTACTTCGACGATTTCTGGCCGCGCGTGGAGCAGCGGGCGGAGGGGGGCGGTGAGGGGGGGAACTGGACTGGCCCGGGAAGCAACGGCAAGAGCTCCGACGAAGAGCTCGTGTTCAAGGCGTCGCCCGCGCTGCAGATGCTGAATCTGCCGGAGCGGAGGCCCGAGACGCGGCCCCAGCCCGCCGTGGAGCAGGCCTCGCCCGTGGTGGGGCACGTGACGCCGCTCGCGCCGCCGGCGCAGCAGAAGACCTCGTACC
This sequence comes from Deltaproteobacteria bacterium, assembly GCA_020848905.1. NCBI lineage: Bacteria > Pseudomonadati > Myxococcota > Myxococcia > Deltaproteobacteria bacterium. The sequence continues at coordinate 365,152 of JADLHG010000042.1, read as the reverse complement.
GCTGGCCCGTGGCCTTCGTGATGGCGGCCGCCATCGTGACGGGCGGCGTCCTGGCGTACCAGCGCATGCAGCCGCCTCCGGCGACGCCGGCTCCCTCAGGGGCTCCGTCCGGGGAGCCGACGGCGGGGGCCGCGCCCGGGTCCGCCCCGGCGGCCGTGGCCACCGCGCCGGCGGCGGAGACGCAGCCTTCGGGTGGCGCGGGGGCGCCGGCTTCCGAGGAGCAGAAGGCTGGCGGGACCGAGGGAGAAGCGAAGCCCGAGGGCGCAGCGGCGGCCGAGGGGAGCCGCCGTGAGGAGGCGTCGGCCAAGCGCCGGGGCAAGGCCGTCAAGGTGGCCGCGCGCGGCGGGGCCGCCGAAGGCAAGGGTGGGGACGAGGGAGAGCCGGCCTCCGAGGCGCGTCCGAAGGAGAAGAAGGCCAAGGCAGACGACGAGGGAGGCGAGGGCGAAGCGCCCAAGAAGGCCGGCAAGGGGGATGCTTTGGATTCTCTCATCGACAGCGCGATCGGTGGCAAGGCGGCCGGCGCGAAGCCGAAGAAGGCGGCGGCCCCCGCGGCGGGCGCGGCAGGAGACGCGGATCTTCCCGAGCAGCTCGCGATGAATCAGATCCGCGGGGGCATGCAGAAGGTCCGAGGGAACGTCCAGGCCTGTTACGACAAGTACCAGATCGAGGGCACGGCCACCGTGAAGCTGTCGATCAAGGGCGACGGCACGGTGCAGGAGGTCATGATCAAGGGGAAGTTCCTCGGCACCGACACGGGCACCTGCGTGGCAAACGCGGTGAAGGGAGCGCGCTTCCCCAAGTTCAAGGGGAAGGACATGACCATCACCTACCCCTTCCTGCTGCAGTAGGGCGGCCCGCTATCAGGAGAGCCGGTTGCCCGTACGCGAGCCCCCGGGGCGCGAGACCTGCAGCGAGCGGTTGAGCAAGGCCAGGCTCGAGTCCAGGTCCACCGCGGCGAGGCCGGTCGGCGCCGCCTGCGCGTCCACGAGGGCCAATCGCAGACTCCGCTGTCGCCTGAGCGCAAAGAGCAGGCCGAGGCCCAGCGTCAAGAGCGCGAGGACCATTCCCACCAGCGTCACGAGGAGGGTGGCGCGACTCGAGGCGTCCACCACGAACGGCCCCACGGAGGCCAGGGCCGCGACCTCCGCGGCTCGGCTCGGGGCCGGCTGCCCGCGCACGATGACCACGCTCACCGATGCCGCATCGAGGCCGTCCACCGCGCCGGCCACGAGCTGACGGACCTGCGGTTCGGTGAGGGGCGCGGTGCCTGCCACCTTGAGCAGCACCGACGCCCGCGGCCGGGGCGCCGCCGCGTCGAGGGGCGCGAGCGGGTCGCGTTCGGGCAGGACCACGTGCACGCGCGCCTCTCGCACTCCCTCCACGCTCTGCAGGGTCCGGGAGAGCTCTCCCGACAGAGCGTGCCGCAGCATCGCGCGCTCCTGGGTTGCCGTGGGCACGAGCCCCACCTTCCCGAAGACCTCCCCGAGGCCGCTGCGCTTCGGCTGCGGGAGACTCTGCTGCCGGAGGATGCGCCAGGCTTGCGGCGCGTCGGCGCGGCGCACCTCGAGCATGTAGGTCGGCTTGTTGCCCTGGGTCACCCGGTGCTTCTTCGCACCGATTCCGTCCCGCTGGAGCGCGTCGAGGATCTCGTTGGCCTCGGACTCGTCGATGTCGTGGAGCAGCTCGACGGTGCAGCCGGAGCTGGCTGCGAGCGCGAGCAGCAGGATGCCGGATCGGAAAGGTCGCATCGGAGGCCCCCAGAGGATGACGAGGTACCGACCTTACTCAGGGCGGCGCGGGGGGTCAACGTGCGATGGGCGAGGCCGGAACTGTGGAGCGGCCGACGGTGGCATCGCGGCACGAGGCCATTCCGCTTGCCCTCAGCCGGATCGTTGTATAGCGTTGCGCTGCTTTCCTTCTCAGAAACACGCTCCTGGGGAATATGCGTCGCCGCGTCGTGGTCACGGGGATGGGGGTCGTCACGCCGCTCGGCGACGAGCTGGGCGCCTTCTATCAGAGCTTGCTCGCCGGCCGTTCGGCAATCACCCGATGGAAGTTCTTCGACGACCCCCGCGTCTACTCGAAGGTCGGAGGCGACTTGTCTGGCTATGACGCGGCCGCGCGCCTCCAGGCGCTGCTCGAGCGCATCCCCGAGGAGCACCACGCACGGCTGAGCAAGCTCTTTCGCACGGCTCCCATGTCTACCCGGTTGAGCCTGATCGTCGGCCTCGACGGGTGGCTCGACGCCGCGCTCGGGTTTGGCTTCGACCCGAGCCGGGCCGGGGTCATCGTGGGCGGGCACAACCTGAACGAGCACTATCTCATCCGGCAGCACCACGTGTTCATGGAGGAGCCGGACTGGATGGACGCCCAGATCGGGGTGCTCGACCTGGACACCGACCACGCGGCCAGTATCGGCGAGGCGCTCGGGCTTCGCGGCCCCACCTATACCATGGGCGGGGCGTGCGCCTCGGCGAACCTCGGACTGCGCGCCGGGCTCGACGAGATCCGCCACCACGGGCTGGACGTCGTGTTGCTCGCGGGCGCGTGCCTGGACTTCTCGCCGATCGGCCTGCATGCCATGGCGCTGCTCGGCGCCATCTCGTTCCAGTCCTTCAACGACGCGCCGGAACGCGCGAGCCGGCCCTTCGACCTCCACCGCGAGGGCTTCGTCCCTTCCCACGGGGCTGCGGCCCTCGTGCTCGAGGAGCTCGAGCACGCGCGGCGGCGCGACGCCCGCATCTACGCCGAAGTGCTCGGGTGCGTGGCTACCTCCGACGGCTCGCATCTCCCGGCGCCCAGCACGGAAGGTCAGAGCCGGACGATCGGGCAGCTTCTCGCGGAGACCGGGGTTCCGAAGGAAGAGGTGGACTTCGTGTGCGCGCACGCCACGTCGACCCAGCTCGGCGATGTCTCGGAGCTCCGCGCACTGCACGAGGTCTTCGGGGCCCACGCGCAGAACCTCAAGATTAACGCGCCCAAGTCGATGCTCGGTCACACCTGCTGGTCGGCACCGGCGGTCGAGACCGTCGCGGCGATCCTCCAGATGCGCGGCGGGCGGCTGCACCCGTCGATCAACGTTGAGGTCCTCGATCCCCAGATCGACCTGGACGTGTGCGCGAACGCTGGGGCCGATCTGCGGCCGCGCCACGTGCTCAAGAACAGTTTCGGCTTCGGCGGGATAAACTGCTGTTCCCTGCTGAAACCGGGCCCGGTCTAGTGATGACCAACCCCTTCGACTTCCATGGGCAGACCGTGCTGGTGACGGGTGGCACGCGCGGCCTGGGGCTAGCCATCGGTCTCGCCTTCGGCGCGCGGGGCGCGCGCGTGGTGCTCACGCACCGGTGGAACAGCGCGGACGAGGGAGAACTCGCGCGCCAGTTCGCAGAGGTGGGAGGGGTGGCCCCGCTGATCGTCGAAGCGGATGCGGGCGACAGCGCGGACACGGAGAGACTCCTTTCCTTCCTGCGCGAGCGGCGCACGCACATCGACGTCTTCGTGAGCAACGTGTGCGTGGCCCTCCCTTGTCCCGACCCACTGACGCTGCGAGAGCGGGACCTGCGGCGCACGCTCGACTGGAGCGCGTGGCCCGTGGTCGCCATCACCCGCGCGATCACGTACTACCTCGGGCGCGCCCCCACGCGTGTCATCGCCACCTCGTCCGACGGCCCCGACAGGTGCTACCCAGGCTACGTGCCGGTAGCCCTGGCCAAGGCCGCGCTCGAGGCGCTCGTCGCCACGCTCTCCCGCTCGGGCCAGCGCGCCTTCGTGCTGCGGACCCGGCACCTCCTCACGCAGAGTCTCGAGCAAATGTTCCCCGACGAGGCGGGCCGGCTCGTCGGGCGCCTCGCGCGCTACGGCGTGACGCCGGAGCAGGCCGGCGAGGCCGCCGTCGCCCTGGCGAGCGGCCTCCTCGACGGGCTCGACGGGCGGGTCCTGACGGTCGACCGCGGCGCGCCACTGCTCGACCACGCGCTCCACGTCATCCCCCTGATGATGGAGGGAGGGGCATGAACCTCTACGGTGCCGCGCCCGCGGCCTTGCGGGAGCGCCTCGACGCGATTGGCGCCCGCGGCACAGCGGTACTCGTGCTGGCCGAGTCTCCGAGTGGACAGGATGAAGCCTCCAGGCAGGCGTGGCAGGTGCTCGAGCTTCTCGCCGGCTGGCGCGCTGCGGAAGCGATGCCGGCGCGCCTGGCGATCCTCGATCTTGGGGCGGACGACGATCTGTCCCGCGTGCGGAGTGCACTTGTCGATACGGCGGTGCGATACGTGACCGGAGCTCTCTTTCACGGCGGGCCAGCGGTTAACCTGGTGCGCCCGGTCGACGCAACAGCGCTGACGGCTGCCTTCGACACGGTGGTCGCGCTGGCGTCGGGCCTCATGGACGCCGTTCGCGGGCAGGTCCTTGTCGTGCACGGGCCCAAGCAGGTGGAACACCCGTGACGCGACCGCTCGTCTTTCTCTTTCCGGGCCAGAGCTCGCGGGACCCGGAGATGTTCTCCCGGCTGGCGGCGGTCGCGCCGGACGTGGCCGCGGCGGCTCGAACCGAGCTTTGCGGTCGTGGCGTGCAGGAGGAGGCTCTCGGCGATAATCGCGCCGTGCAGCTCGCCGTGTTCGGCGCTTCGCGCGCCTGGGCCGCCGTCGTGGCGCGGCATGGGGTCGTCCCGACCGCGTCCGCGGGCCACAGTCTCGGCGAGTACTCGCACCTCGTGCAAGCCGGCGCGCTCGAGGAGGACGCCGCCCGCGACCTGGTCGACGCGCGTGGGGCGGTCTACGACGCCGGTCCCCCCGGAGTCATGGCCGCGCTCCATCCGCTCGGCGCCGACGTGCTCGACGGACTGCTCGAAGGGGAAGCTGCGTGGCTCGCCTGCGACAATTCCCCCACTCAGGTCGTCATCGGGGGTGAAGGCGAAGCCGTCACGCGAGTGCTCGCACGGGCCGAGGAAGAACACTACGTCTACGGCGACCTCATCGAGTCCCGCATCCCCATGCACACGCCCGCCTTCGCTCCCGCGGCCGAGACGCTGCGCCCCCACCTCGTGGCAACGCCCTGGAGACCCATCGCGACCTATTGGTCGAACGTGGTGGGTGGGGCTGTGCACGAGGCGGGTCCGGGCACCTTCGTCGAGCTCCTCGCGCGCCACGTCTTCGAGCCAGTTCGCTGGCGGGCGCTGATCGAAGCGGTCCTCGCGCGCTATCCCGGAGCGGTGTTCCTCGAGGTTGGCCCGAGGGCCTCGCTGGCCGCGCTCTTGCGCCGATGGAAGCCCGAGTTGCCCGTCTTCGCCGTTGACCCCGCGGGCCCGGAGGCCCCGGAAGCTGGCTTCCGAGCCGCCATGGAGGGCATACGCCGTGCTCTTGCCTGAGCCTTCAGCGCTGCTCCGCCGCCTCCGTCGGGAGCCGCTCTTCGGCGAGCTGCCGCGGCGACTCGACTGGGGTCGCGATGCGCTTGTGCGATTGCTCCCCCACCGGCCGCCGCTCCTTCTCGTCGACCACCTCCTGGGCGCCGACGAGGCGGGCGGGCGGGCTCGCGGCGACCGCTGGCTCGATCCGGCGGACCCCATCTTCGCCGGACACTTCCCGGAGGAGCCGATCTATCCGGGAGCGCTCTTGCTCGAGGCGGCCGGACAGCTCGGGCTCTGCTTGGGTGAGCCCCTCGCGCGGGGCACGCTTCCCGAGCGACCGGCGAGCGTGCGGCTGATCCGCGTTCACGGTGCCGAGTTCGTGGGCGCGGCGCGCCCCGGCGATACCCTCACCCTCCTCGCCGAGCTGCTCGAGGACGACGGGTGGACGGTGCGCATCGCAGGCCAGGTGCTGCGGAGCAACGAGATTCTCTGCGCGGTCATGCTCGAGGCCTTGCGAGGAGAGACATGACCCTGTTCGTGACCGGAGGGTCGCGCGGCATCGGCGCGGCGCTCGTGAGGGACGCGGCCCGTGCCGGTTGGGACGTGGCGTTCACCTACCTCAAGCACCGCGAGGAGGCGGAGCGCGTCGCCGACGAGGCCCGACAGGGGGGGCGCAAAGTGGCCGCGTACGCACTCGACGTGCGCGACTCGGCGTGCGTGGATACGGTGGTCGATCAGGTCCTCGCGGATTTCGGGGAGGTTCGCGCCGTGGTCTGCAACGCCGGCGTGAGTCTGAATGGGCTCGCCTACGGACTCACCGACGAGGACTGGAAGGCGGTCATCGACACCAACCTCACCGGGAGCTACTTCGTCTGCCGGGCCTTCCTTCCCGCGCTGGTGGCGCAGCGCTTCGGCAGGATCGTCCTCGTCTCGTCCGTCACGTGGCAGGGCGCGAGCGGCCAGGCCGCCTATGCGGCGAGCAAGGCCGGTTTGCACGGCCTGGGAGGAGCTCTCGCCAAGGAGTACGGTCCGAAGGGCGTCACGACCAACGTCGTCGTCCCCGGGACCTTCGACACCGACATGACGCGTGAGGAGCTGTCCAAGCAGCTAGCCGCGTACGCGCTTCAATACTGTCCCCTCCGGCGCATGGGGAGCCTGCGAGAGCTCACCGCCACGATCCTGTTCCTCTGTAGTCCCGAGGCCGGCTACGTCAATGGAGCCACGCTGCCTGTCTCCGGCGGATTGGACTGGGTCCCATGAGCATCGGCATCGAAAAGCTCCGCTGCTACCCCGGTCGGCTCTCGCTCGACATCCGCGCGCTCGTCGAGGCCCGCGGTGGCCGCGTGGAGGAGCTGTGCGGGCAGATGATGCTCACCGCTCGCACCGTCTCTCCCCCCTGGGAGGATGTCGTGACCATGGGGGTCGAGGCCGGGCTGCGCGTCCTCGGGCCCGACGACCGCGCCCGCGTGCGGCTCCTCCTCGTCGCCAGCGAGAGCGGGCTCGACTACGAGAAGGCGATCGCCACCTGGCTGCACCGGTACCTCCGGCTGCCGGACGAGGTTCGCCTGGCGGAGCTGAAGGTGGCCTGCTACGCCGGGACGAGCGCCCTCGAGCTAGCGGCGGGCTGGCTCTCGCAGTGGCCCGAGGAGGACGCCGCGGCCCTGGTCGTCACCACCGATCAAAGCCGCAATCACCACGGGGAAGTGCCTGAGTTCATCATGGGAGGAGGCGCCACGGCGATGCTCGTGTCGCGCCGCCCCCGCTTCCTGGCGCTCGAGCCCGGGCTCTCCGGCGTGCATAGCCAGGAGCTTTCGGACATCTTCCGACCCACCTCCCGCGTAGAGACCGGTCACAGCGAGACGAGTCTACTCTCTTACCTGGAAGGCCTCGACCAGGCCTTCGAACGGTATCGTGCCGCCGTCGAACGGCGGCGTGGTGTGACTCTCGATAGCCGTGCGGCGCTCGACCGGTGGATGCCCCACCTCGTCTACCACGCCCCCTTCGGGGGGATCACCCTGCGCGCCCATCGCGCGCTGCTCCGGGCCGTGGGCGAGCCCGATCCGGCCGCGGCCTCCGCGGACTTCGCCACGCGCGTCGAGCCGACGCTCCAGTTCGGTCGGCGGATCGGCTCGACCTACGCCGGAAGCGTGTTCATCTCGCTCCTCGGCCTCGCCGCGTCGGGGCGCGCGCGTCCCGGCGACCGGGTCGGGATCTACTCCTACGGCTCGGGCTCCTGCGCCGAGTTCTACAGCGGCGTGCTCGGGGAGGGCGTGGTCGACGAAGCGCGGGCGGCGGGCCTCGAAGACCTCCTCGCGTCCCGCCAACCTCTCTCCGTCGCCGAATACGACGCGGCGGAGCACGAGCGCACGGCCTGGATCGATTGCGCCGACTACCGCGTGCGCACCGACATCCTCGGCGGGCTGTACGAGGAGCGGGTGCGGGGACGCAAGCAGCTCGTGTTCGCGGGCGCGACGGACTGGGTCCGCCAGTACGAGTGGAGCTGAGGATGCGGCTCGTCGAGGTCCAGGTTCCCGCAACGCTGAGCGTCGGGTCGACCGTGACGCTGCGCGAGGCGATCGCCTCGGACGAGGCCCTGCTGCTTCGGGGAGAGGGGTCCGTCTTCTGCCGAGGCCTAGACCCGGGCCCGAGCGCCGCCGCGGACCTCGAGCCACTCGCCCGGATGCTCCTCGACTTGCGGGGACGCCCGTCGCCGACGGTGGCCTTCGTCGAGGGCGAGACCCTCGGAGGAGGGGTCGGTCTGGCCGCCGCCTGCGACCTCGTTCTCGCCCATCCCGACGCCCGGTTCGGTCTGCCTGAGCTGGTCTTTGGCCTCACGCCCGCCATCGTTTGGCCTTTCCTGCGAGAACGCGTGCTCCCGCAACCGCTCCGCCGGCTGGCGCTGACCGGCGAGTCGATCGGCGCGAGCGAGGCCGCCCGCCTCGGCCTGGTGGACGTGGTCGCCAGCTCCTGCGACCCGACCGCGCTCCGACGGACGCTCTCGCGCACCGACGCGTCGGCTCGAAGCCACCTGAAGAGCCTCCCGGCGACGATGGAGGCCGAGATCCTCGCGGGCTGTCGGCTCACGGCGGCGCTACGCGCCTCACCCGCGGCAGAGGAGCGACGCGCGCGCTTCGAGGCGGGCGAGACCCCGTGGGTGCTGACATGAGCCTCGCGTCTGCTGCCCAGGACCCTGGTCGAGTTCGCCTCCGCAGCGAGCCGGAGGGCATTGCCTGGGTCGAGATGATCGATCCGGACGGGCCGAACGCGCTCTCGCCTCCTTTCGTCTCCGCCCTTCTCGCGGCCCTCGAGGCGGCCTCCCTCGGGAAGGTCATCGTCCTCTCCGGTCTGCCCGAGGTCTTTTGCTCGGGAGCATCTCCAGCGCTCCTTGGCGCGCTCGTCCGCGGTGAGATCGCGCCGACCGAGCTCGGACTGACGCGCGTGCTCCTCGACCTGCCGGTCCCCGTGATCGCGGCGTGCGAGGGCGCCGCCATCGGAGGGGGCTTCGCCCTGGCGCTGGCGTGCGATCTCCTGGTCCTTGCGGAGGAGAGCCGCTACGGGCTCAACTTCATGTCGCTCGGCTTCACGCCGGGTATGGGCACGACGCGTCTTGCGGAGCACGTGCTCGGCCCAGCCATCGCCCACGAACTGCTCTACACCGGAGAGTTCCGTCGGGGGAGCGAGCTCCGCGGAGGCGTCAATGCCGTCGTGCCGAGGACCGAGGTCCCGGCGAAGGCGCTCGACTTGGCGTTGCGCATCGCGGCCCAGCCCCGCGAGGCCATCGTGTTGCTCAAGCGTACGCTCACGCTTCCCCGACGCCGCGCGCTGCAAGAGGCGCTGACCCTCGAGTCGTTCATGCACGGCATCACGCTACCCCCGCTGGCAGGGAGGATGGGATGACCCTCGATCTCTCGTCCCGCGTTGTCCTCGTGACCGGAGGGACGCTTGGCATTGGGCTCGCGACCGGGCTGGCCTACGGGCGCTGCGGCGCCCACGTCGTCTTGACGCACAGGTGGGGCTCGGCTGACGAGGACCAGGTGCGAGGTGAGTTTGCCGCCACCGGTGCGCGCGAGCCGCTCATCTGCCAGGCCGACGCCTCGAACGACGAGGACACCGTGGCCCTCATGCAGCAGATCGCCACACGCCACGACCGCGTCGATGTGCTCGTCGCCAACGTCGCCTTCGCGAAGCGCGTGGAGTCCCTCGCGGACTGGAAGAAGCGGGACCTCTTCCGCAGCCTCGAGTACACCGCGTGGCCGATGTGGGCCTATACAGAGGAGATCCACCGTCGCTGGGGGCGCTGGCCGGCCTACGTGATCGGCCTCTCGAGTGACGGGCCGGACCACTACTTCAGCAACTACGATTTTGTGGCCTGCTCCAAGGCCGTGCTCGAGACCATGTGTCGGTACCTGCAGTACCGGCTGCGGGAGCACGGCACCCGGGTCAACGTGGTCCGCAGCCGCATGGTCCGCACCCAGTCGTTCGACGCGACCTTCGGCGTCGAATTCAACGACTTCATCGAGCGCATGGGGTTCGCGGACTGCTACACCACGCCCGAAGAGCTCGCGAACGTCGTGCTCGCGCTCGGGAGCGGGCTGCTCGACGCCATGGGCGGACAGGTCATCACGGCGGACAAGGGATTTACCTTCTTCGACAACCTGAACGGTGTGGCCGAGCGCGAGCAACCCCGAGACGGCGCGGTGCCCAGTGAACCCAAAAAGCAGGAGAGCTGACCGATGAGCGAGCAGGAGGTCTTCGAGGTTGTGTGCAAGCATCTCACGACGATCGTACCGACCATCCCCAAGGAGTCGGTCGTCCACGACGCATCGATGCGCGACCTCGGCGCCTCGAGCCTCGACATCGTGGAGGTCGTGAGTTGCTCGATGCGCGAGCTTCGCGTCCGGGTGCCGCGCGCTGAGCTCCAAGGGCTGAAGAACATCGGGCAGCTCGTGGCTCTCTTGCACAAGACGGGCGCTGGCGGTGCCAATGCCCCCCGGTGAGACGGATATCTACGAGTACACCTACGACATGTTCCTCTCGAGCATCGAGGGGGAACAGTCCGAGGCCACGCGCTTCAGTGAGTGGATGGATGCCGTCGAGGCCGACGGGCGCTACGCCTTCGAAGCGCTGCGTCAGGGCGCGCAGCGTCCGGAAGTGGAGGTCGTGAGGACGAGTGGGCTCGCGCTCCGGCTGGTCAACCTCGCCTCGTACAACTACCTAGGCCTCGGCTACCACCCGGTGGTCATCGAGGCCGCACAGGCCGCGCTCGCGCGTTACGGTCTCGGCGCGGCGAGCTCTCCCGTCATCGCCGGAACCCTTCAGGTCCATAAGGACCTCGAGGCGTCGTTGCTGGACTTCCTCGGCCTTCCAGGCCGCGGGGTGAGCCTCTTCTCCTCGGGGTACGGCGTGAACACAGGCACCCTGGCCGCGGTGGTCAAGCGCCGACACCACGTGGTGGTGGACCGCTCGGCGCACATGTCGATCCTCGAGGGCGCGCAGCTCTCTCGGGCCTCCGTGCACTACTTCAACCATAACGACGCCGCCGACCTGGAGGCCGTGCTAGAGGGCCTCGGGCCGGACTCGGGCCGCGTGCTCGTCTGCACGGAGGGCGTCTTCTCCGCGGACGGCGACCTCGGGAACCTGGGCGCGATCGTCCCCGTGGCGAAACGCTTCGGCGCGCAGGTGCTCGTCGACGAGGCGCACTCGTTCCTCGTTGCTGGGCCCGGCGGCCGCGGCGTCTGTGAGGAGCACGGGGTGCTGGACCAGGTCGACTATCTGGTGGTCACCTTCAGCAAGGCGCTCGGGGGGGTCGGGGGCGCGGTGATCGCGAAGCGCGAGGTCGCTCGGTACATCAACTGGTACGCGAGGTGCCGGATGTTTTCCTGCGCCATCGATCCTGCCGTGACCGCGGGAGTGACCGCGGCGCTGCGCATCGGCGCCGGGCCCGAGGGGGCGGAGCGGCGGCGCCGGGTGGTCGAGAATGCGGCGCTGCTGCGGCGACTCCTTTCGCCGCAGGTCCTCGTCGGCAGAACGGAGAGCTGGATCGTCCCCGTGATCTACGGCGAGGAACGCCTCACCCTCAAGCTCTGCGACTGGCTGCAGCGCGAGGGGATCGACGGCAGCGTGATGGAGTTCCCCGCCGTGCCGGTCTCGGAGGCGCGCCTCCGCCTCTTCGTCACGGCAGATCACACGGCAGAGCAGCTCTCTCGTGCGGCGGAGGTGATCATTCGCGCCGCGCACCATTTCGGTTTCGCGCGCCCCGCGACCACCGCCTGAGGAGGACCGCGTGCTCCACGATCCGGCCGACGCCATCGAGCTCACGCTCGACTACGGGATGTCTACGGTCTTCGAGCTCGACGTGGACACGGCGCTGGCCCTCGTGCCCAAGCGCCTCTGCCCGGTGGAGGTCCGCCCCAACGTGGCGCTGGCCTCGCTCATCTTCTTTCGCTTCGCACCAGACGGCCTCCATGGGACGTTCGGGGCGCTACCCGCCTACGGCGAGCTCGTCTTCGGCGTACACGTCGCCCCGGTGCTTGCCTGGACGCCGCCCAAGTTCGCGGTCCACGTGGTGCAGATCGGCTGCACGCATCCGCGCGCCAGCGAGTTCCTGTCGCAGGTCCATCGGATGCCGGCGCACCCGAGCGTGGTACGGGTCGAGGTCGACGAGGCGCTCGGTCAGGTCGTGGCTTCGGACGCCGGGGGACCGATCGCCACCATGCGTAGTCTCCGCGCAGCGCCCATCTGCGTGCCGACCACGCTGACGGCCCACGTCTTCAGCGAGAGTGAGGGGGGGGTGTGGGGCTATCCGGAGATTGTCGAGGGCCGGATGTGCCGCCACCAAGATCGCGGGCAGGCGGTGACCCTGCACCCCCATCCCTTCTTCAAGGGGGCGCGCCTCCCGCCGTCACCCCCGGCCTGGATGCAGACCGTCGGCCTACCTGGGGAGACGCTCCGACAGCTCGCGTGGCTCCCCGTCGAGGTCAGTGCAAGGGCCTCCTGACCCGCCGCGGGAGACCCCGTCCGGCGGCGATGGGCGTTAGAGCTGCGTGTTGAGCGTGGTTTTGAGGGCGGAGGTGGCGCGGTCCACGGCGCGACTGAAGATCTCCATCTTGAGGCTGTAGTCGTGCACCTGGGCTTGCAGCGCGAGGAGCTCGGCGGGGCTGAAGCTGGCCCCCGACCGGGCGCGCGAGATGGCCTGGTCGACCTCGCGTCGCTGCTGCTCCAGGTCGGCCACCGTGGAGTGGACCAGCCGCGCCACGGGCGACGCCGCGGCTCCGGGTTCCGCCGCGGGCGCTGCCGGCGCTGAGGGCTGCGAGGGTCGGAGGTGCTGGGCGAAGGTGCCGCGAACCGTTGGCGTGGAGGTGTGATCGCCGGTCGTGCGCTGCTGGAGAAGGTGGCCGATGCGCTGGATCATGGGAGCTCCCTCGAAGGCCAGGGAGTATCGGGGGCCCGCGAGAAAGGTTGCGCGCCGCCGACCGGAGCGGGGCCGAGGCTCTATGGGGTCGAAAACGCGGGGCCCAGCGCCTCGGTCAGGAGCTTCACGGCCCGCGCGTGCAGCCGACAGGCCCAGGACTTGCTCAGCCCCAGCTTCTGGCCGGCCGCCTCCAGCGTGAGGTCGTCGAAGTAATAGAGCTCGATGAGCTGGCGTTCCTTCGCCGGCAGACTCGCCACGGCGTTCCGCACGGCGCGGCTGGTCTGCCCGCCCTCGAGCGCGTGGGTGGGGTCCACGGCGTCGGGGTCGGGGAGGTCTCGCGTGCGCTCCGACGCGTCGAGCGAGACGACGAAGATGGCGGCGACCTCGTCGAGGGTCTGGGCCACCGCCCGCACAGCCCCCTCCGCGTCCTGACCCTCGGCCGCCACGCCTTCCTTGCGCTCGACGCGGTTCTCGAGCAGCTCGTTCGTGCTGGCCTGGAAGCGCGCGTACTCGCTTCGCGAGAGCCACCCCGTCTCGCGAAGGCCGTCGTAGATCGCCCCGCGAATGCGGTAGTAGGCGAAGGTCGTGAAGGCCACGCCGCGGCTCGGGTCGAAGCGCTGCGCCGCCTCCACGAGGCCTCGCGTGCCGTACGCCACCAGCTCCTCGAAATCCAGGTCCGGCGAGGTCTCCTTGCGGACCTTGGCCGCCAGACCTCTCACGAAACCCAGGTGATCCTGGATCAGCTTGTTGCGCTCGACCTCGGTCTGCATCGCCCCTCGCCGCGGTGGTCGTGCGGGAATGCCCCCTGGACAGTTCGTCACGTGCGCGGTGGTCCGCCGTGCCGATTTGGCAGGGCGTCGCGCGCGCTACCGGCGAACCGCCGTGATGTACCGACGTAGCACTTCTCGACGCTCGTCGTCCATGTCCACGTACCGGATCCCCATGTCCGAGGGAGGCTCGCGATTGGCCCAGACCACCTCGCCCCGCACGGCGACGGTGGTGCCGAGGTCCGGGAAGTTGATCACCAGGTCCACGACGGTGCCGACGTCCTCGATGCTCGCGGTCTGGATGCAGATGCCCCCGAGGCTGATGTTCTCGATGCGGTGGTAGAGCAGCACCTCGCTGCCCGTGTAGTCCACGTACGCGGTGACGTCGAACCGCGGGAAACGGCGCTTGTCCGACGGACTGCTCGTGGGCCTTTCCGCGTCGGTCATCGCAAGCCTCCGATAATTATCGGCTATCATACGCTGTCAGACTGTCGCGTCAACTTTGGCGGCACCCGCTGGGCCTTTCAGCTCGACCCCCATGCCATTCAGGTTAGAGTGCGCGCGATGGCTTCGCGCCTGCTGCTCCTCGCGCTGGGGGTCCTCTCGGGCCCCGTCGCCCGCGCGGCGGAGCCCTGGGATCCGGGGTACTCGGAGCCGAGCTCCCGCCAGACGCGCCAGACCACCCGGCGCATCCATCAGATCGTCTCTCCGACGGTGAGCTGCCCCGTTCTCGCCCTGGCGGGGGGCGAGGTGAAGGTGCTCCTCCGCGCCGGCGCAGGGGTCCCGGTGCCCCGGCCGGCCGAGCTCCGGGCTCGCATCGTCTCCGCGCGGGGCGTGGGATGCGCGGCGGAGGTTCGAGCGATCGGGCTCCGGCGGGGGCTGGTCCAGGTCACCCTGCGCGTGCCCTGGGAGCTGGCACGCGATGTGTATGACCTGGAGGTCATGGGACCAGGGTTTCGGGACCGGCAGCCCAACGCGGTGCGCGTGACAGGCGCGGCTCCGCGCGAGCGCTACCGCATCGTCGTGATGAGCGACCATCAGCTCTGGGACCCGAGCTACCGCGTGAGCGGGCGCCAGATCAACGCCGAGGCCTACCCGCGGCCCGACGCCGCGCGGGAGAACGAAGCCATTGCGCGGCAGGGGTTTCGGGAGGTCGCGCTCCTCGACCCGGAGTTCGTGCTCTACACCGGGGACCTCCTCTTCGGGCTGGACTACGGCCGCGAGTACGACGAGATGGTCGCGCTGCTCCGCGAGGCGCGACTTCCGGTCTTCGCCGTCCCGGGCAATCACGACGGCTACGCGATCTACGCCGTGCGATTGAAGGGCGGCGCGGTGCGGCTCCTCGGCGGGGCGGTCTCCTGTCGGAGTCGGCTCGAGGGGGAGCTGAGCTGGCAGAAGGCCTGGAACTTCGTCACCTGCCTTTACGGCGACGTGAAGCCCCACCTCTTCGCCGAGCTGGAGCGGGACGGCCTCGTGGACTGGGCCCGCCAGCTGGGTCCCCCGGCCTACGCCTTCGCGCACGGGCGACTGAGGTTCGTCGGGCTCAACACCTACGACGGCAGCCCCGAGCGGCGCCACGCCTTCGCCCTGTACGTAGACGCCTTCGACCTGCATCTCGGCGCGCCCGCCGTGGACAACTACGGTGGCTACCTCAGCGAGGCGCAGCTCCGGTTCGTGCGCGAGCAGGCCGAGCAGGCGGAGCGAGAAGGGCGTCGGCTCGTGGTCTTCGGGCACCACGACCCCCGCGGGAACGCCGAAGGGACGGCCTACCATGCGAACCTTCCGTTCCCGACGGACCCGCTCTCGCTCGAGGGGTTCGACGAATGGAACTACGACGCTGAGAGCTGGAACAGCGATCCCCGCGCGGCACCCCGCAAGGAGAGCGCGGAACAGAATAGCGGCGTGGCGCTGCTCGGGATCCTCGCGCGGTACGGCGGATACTACCTATCGGGGCACGTGCATCGGGACAGCCGGCGGAGCTACCCCGCGGGGAGCCGCCTGGGGCCTCACGCGGTGGCGCGGCCGGTGGAATTCATTCGCACGACGACCGCCGCGAGCAGCGTCCAGCCCGGAGGGTACTGGGGTTACCGCGTGCTCGAGGTCGACGGAGACACCCTTCGGGGCGTGGACTACGCACCCGAGCTCGGTCTGAGCTCGGTGCCCGTCGGGAATCTGTGGACCACGACGACGACCGCCACCGAGGAGCGCGAGGTGGTCTACGGCCTGCCGCGACCGGCGCGCCTGAGCCTGCGCTTCACTCTGCCGCGGCGCGCCGAGGGGTATCGCTTCCGCGTCGTGCGCGCGGCCGGAGATGCAAAGAACGGGGAAGCGCGAGGAGCTCCGGTGACCGTGGACGAGATCGCCTGGGAGCCGACGACCACGACGTACGCGGTGGGGCTCGAGGTGCGCGCCGCGGAGTTTCCTCCCCGCCTCGAGGCGTACCGCCGGATGCGGGTCCGCGCCGAGCCCGCCGCGGGGAATCGTCCTCCGGATCCGTGGATGCGCTTCGCGGTGGAAGGGGTCCCGGCGGATCGTAGCGCCACCGCATCGATGGTACGGGTCGGGCAGAGCGTGGTCTTTCACGCGGGCGGCGGCGATCCCGACGGGGATCGCATCGTGGACCACCAGTGGACGCTCGGGGGACGCGTGGTGGGGCGCGGCCCGCGGTGGGTCCACCGCTTCGCGGGGCCCGGCTCGTGGCAGGTGGGGCTCGTGGTCGCCGACGAGGCGGGCAGTCGCGGGAGCGTCGTGCGCAAGGTGGAGGTGCTCCCTCCCTCGGCCGCCGGGTGCGGCGGCTGCGCGGGCCCGGCAGGTGGTGCGGACCCGGGCCTTCGAGCCGGGGTCGCGGTTCTGGCAGCGATCGGGCTTGCGCGAGCGCGGCGCGGGTCGCGCACCGGGAAGCGCGCGCGGGAAGGGCGCGGCCCAGGTCCCTCTTGAGCCTGCGGGCCGCTCGCCCCAGAATCCCGGCGCGGCCGTGGAGGAGGCGAAGGACCCTTGGGGGCGTCGGAGCGACGGCCGGCAGAGATGAAGAACGTGAGAGGAAGAGCGATGAAGAGAGCGGTGGTGCTCGGCTGGTTCGTGGCTCTCGTGGCCCTCGGCGGCTGCGACAAGCAGAAACTGATCCCCAACACCGAGGTGCCCGACACGCCGACGAATCGCGAGGTGCTGACCGTGGTCGAGCGCTATCGCCAGGCCATGGAGCGGCTCGACGCGGCGGCGGTCCTGGCCCTGGTCCACCCGACCTACGCCGACGCGGGCGGGACGCCCGAGAATGGGGACGACCTGGACTTCGATGGGCTGCGGAAGCTGCTCGCGTCGCGCTTCAAGCGCACGACTCGGGTGCGCTACCGCATCGAGTACCAGGCGGTGGCCATCAAGGGGAGCGAGGCACAGGTGGACGCGTGGATCGACGCCACCTTCGTTTACGAGCAGCCGGAACAGAGCGCGCGCTGGCAGCGCATGACCGATCACAATCGCTTCCGGCTGACGAAGGAAGGGGTGAGCTGGCGCTTCACGGGGGGGCTCTAGCCCCGGGTGCGCGTCCTCGTCCTCGTCAACGAGCGTGCCGGAGGCGTGAGGCGCTCCCCGGGTCTCGTGCGCGAGCTCTCGGAGATCCTGGGGACCCCGGGCGACGTGGTCCCCTACCACGACGGAAAGCACGCGGCCGCGACCGTACGGCGCTTCGTGGCCGACGGGGGGCAGGTGCTCGCCGTCTGCGGGGGAGACGGGACGCTGATGCAGCTGGCGAGCGAGCTCGCGGAGCTCGGTCCCCCGGAGCGACTCCCTCGGGTGGTGGTGCTGCCGGCGGGGACGGTGAACACGCTGGCGCGCAATCTCGGCGTGCGCGGGGACCCGTGCGAGCTGCTCCGGCGGCTGGTCTCCGTGCTGCGGGCGGGAGGCAGGGAGGAACTCTTCTCGTCGGGAACCCTCCGCGTGGGAACGCGTTGCGGGTTCATCTTCGGGGCGGCGATGCCGGCGCGCTTCATGGCGCTCTACGATCGTGCAGGACCGGGGGGGCCGGCGCGGGCAGCGCGGCTCGGCCTCCGGGTCTCGCTCGCGGCCCTCTTCGGTACGCGTGCGGCGCGCGAGCTCTTCGACCCGGTGCCGGCCGTCGTGGAGGTGGACGGGACGCGGCTACTCGAGCCACACTTCACCTTGCTCGTGGCGGCCAGCGTGGAGGACGTGGGCCTCGGGATCAAACTTACCTATCGCGCGCGGGAGAGGCCGAATGCGTTTCATCTGGTGGCCAGCGCGCTCCCCGCGCGGACGCTCGCGCGGGAGTTCCCGAGGACCTTCCTCGGCCGGCCGCTCCGGGGCGTGGGGCACCACGATCACGTGGCCGAGCGGGTCTCGCTCGAGTTCCTCGAGCCGCAACCGTATCTCCTCGACGGCGAGCTCTTCACGGCCGAGACGCTCGAGCTTCGCGCGGGCCCTCGCCTGCGTTTCGGACGACCGTGAGGGCATGAGCCGAAAAGAACCTTCTAGGCCCCGAACGAGGGGTGGCGGCGGGGCGGTTTTAGTGTTCGCGTTCCTTTTCGCCGGGTGGGCCCAGGCGGCGCCCTTTGTGCGGGTGGAGGGGACCCGCTTCATGATTGGAGAGCGTCCGTTCTATTTCGTGGGAGCGAACCTGAACGTGATGCACCAGGTGGAGGCGCGGCAGCGTTACGCTGCCACGATCTCCGCCGCGGCGGCCGACGGGCTGACCGTGGGCCGGGTCTGGGCCCTCGGCGAGGGGCTCCCCGAGGATCCGGACTGGAAGGCGCGGGACTACCTCTTTCGCACGGGACCTACAGGGTGGCGGGAGGAGGCCTTCGTGCAGCTCGATCGCGTGGTGGCGGAGGCGGGGAAGAAGGGGCTGCGGCTGGTCGTGACCCTCTCCAATCGCTGGAGCGACTACGGGGGCATCCCCATGTATCTGCGCTGGGCGGGCCACCAGGACGTCGAGGCGTACGGCTACAGCGACAGGTTCTTCGAGGACGCCCGGTGCCGCGCCTGGTTCAAAGAACACCTGCGGCGCGTGGTGGGGCGCCGGAACAGCGTGACGGGGGTGCCGTACCGGGACGACCCGACGATCCTGGCCTGGGAGCTGCAAAACGAGATGAACGGCACCCCGGAGGCGGCGGGGGCGCGGCGGGCCTGGATCGTGGAGATGTCCCGCTTCGTGCGCGCCATCGATGCCAACCATCTCGTCGTGCCGGGCCTCATCGGGTACAACCTCCAGCAGGACCGCCGCGAGTGGATCGCGATCAACCGCCTGCCCGAGGTGGCCTTCTGCGACCAGCACAGCTACCCCGAGGAGCACCTGCGGAGTCGCGGTGCGAAGAACCTGGTGCGCTACGTGGACGATCGCGTGCAGCTCGCCCACCACGTCATTGGAAAGCCGATCGTCTTCGGGGAGTTCGGGTTCGACGGCGGGGCGACGGCCGCCCGGCGCGCGGCGTGGCACCATCGATTTCTAGAACGCATATTCTACAATGGCGGAAACGGCGCGCTGGTCTGGATCTACCAGCCCACGCTGAACTGGAAGCGGACCTACCCGGTGCTGATCGACGACCGTCGGCACGGGCCCCTGCGGCGCACCCTGCGGGAGTGGGCTCGGCGCGTCCAGGCCGGGGAGGTCGTGGGGCGGAACCCGCGGCTCGGAGCGGCCCAGGGCGACAGGCCGCTCGCGCCCACGCACGCCATGTTGCGACGGGCGGGCGCCCCCGCCGCGGGCTGGCGCCCTGTAGTCCGAGGTGCAAGGCGTCTGGGGCTCGCCATTCCCGCCGAGCGCTTCGCGGTGGCCTGGTTCGAGGAGGCGGGGTCGTGGGACGGCGGTGTGCTGGTGCACGCCTACGGGCGGCAGACCGGCTGGATCGAATACCGGTTCGTGGGGCCCGGCTTCGTGCCGCGCGAGTTCCGGATCAGGGCGCGGCTCTCCTCGGAGTATCCGGGGCGCTGGGGGCCGCCGCACGGCTACTCGCGGGTGCGCGTGCACCTGGACGGTCGTCCGGTCGGGGACCTCCGTGTGGCCCCGGACGACGGAGAGGGGCGGTGGTACGAGGTGTCCGTCTCCGACGCGGCGCTCTTGCGGCGATTGCGCGGGGGAGTGCACCGCTTGCGCTTCGAGGTCCCCGCGGGTCCCGAGGCCAACGGGGTAGCGATCTACGGCGCCGAGTCGCCGCTGAACCGCGAGCCCGTCGAGGCGCCGGGCCCGATCACCCTCGAGGCCGGGCGGGGGGAGACGGTCAGCGCTCCTCGGCGAGCGAAGGGATCGGGCGCAGAGGCTGCGCCGGGGAAAGGCGCCAGGTGATGCGCGCGAGCCAGTCGGCAGCCTCGAGGCGTAGGCCGTCGGGCGTCCCCGGGGAGGCGCGGAGCGTCGTGAAGGTGCGCGCGGCGTCGGGCAGGCGACCCTCCAGGTACTGACAGATCCCGAGGGCGCGGCGGGCTTCCAGCGCGACCTCGTGCGACGGAAGCGGGAGGGCCAGCGCGCGCTCGAGGGGCGCGATGGCCTCGCCGCAAACGCGGTGCCCGGCGAGCTGCTTCCCGACGAGGTACGGCCCGAGGCCGAGGTCCGGCTGCGCTGCGGCCAGGCGGTGGGCTCGGTGGACGTCCGCCGCGGGGTTTCTGGCCTCTCCCGC
Organism: Deltaproteobacteria bacterium; assembly: GCA_020848905.1. NCBI lineage: Bacteria > Pseudomonadati > Myxococcota > Myxococcia > Deltaproteobacteria bacterium. The sequence goes on along the minus strand of JADLHG010000042.1, from coordinate 345,010 downwards.
GCGCCCGAGGAGGTAGTCGCGCAGCAGGCGGCGAAACTCGGCCGGGCGGAAGAGGGCCCAGCGCTTCAGCGCCAGGAGGCGGCGGCTGGCCGAGAAGCCGGGGAAGGCGGCGGCCGAGGCGTAGGCAGCGCCGGCTTCGGCGAGGTCGTCGGCGCGCCAGCGGAGATCCCCGACCAGCTCCCAGGTGCGACGCCGGAGCGGCGGCGTGAGGGAGGGGTGGGCGAGCGTTCGTTCGCGGAGGGCGAGGGCCTCGCGGAGGCGGCCGGCTCCGGCGAGGAGCTCCATCTGGGCGAGCAAGGGTTCTGGATCGCTCGGATCAAATGCGCAGATGCGGGAGTAGAGGGCCAGGGCCCGCGAGACCTCCTGGCGGTCGTGTTCGCGCTGCGCCTGAGCGCGAAGGTTCGCCACCTCGTGGGCGCAGACCCGGCGGAGGATGCTCGGCCGGCGGAAGGTCTCCTTCGCCAGCTGGAGCTCGTCGGGGGAACGCGGGAGGCGGGAGAGCCACTGCCGCCAATCGGCCCCGAGCGCGCCGACGGGGCGCCCGTAGCTCCGCTCGAAGTCGCCCCCCGAGCGATAGAGGGCGAGGAAGGGGGCGACGCCGTGCTGGGTCAGGAGGTAGCGGCAGAAGGAGCCCGCGAGGGTGTAGCTCCGGGGGCCTGCGTGGGTCCAGAAGCCGAGCCCGAAGAGCTGCTCCAGCGGGGGCGCGAGCCCCGACGCGACGAGCGCCGCGGCCCGCTGGTGCCCGGTCGCATCGTCGGCCGGCGGCCAGTCGAGCGCCACGGCCAGCCCCTCGATGAGGCCCATGTTGAAGCTCGGGTAGGGGAGGGGCAGCCCGGGCGCGCGTCGCCAGGCCACGCTGACCCCGAAGAGGCGGTCGCCGTGGTCCGCGGCGAGGACGTGCACGAGCTCGTGCTTGAGCACGCGGTGCGGGAAGTCCTCGAGCTGCAGATAGACCTCGCGCAGCCAGGGCTTGGCGATGAAGGTCTGCGCCGCCCCCATCAGGCGCCGCTTCTGCTCCGCGCTCTCGAAGAGGTAGGAGCGGATCGGGCGGGCGGTGCGAGGAGGCCCGAGGACCGTGGTGAGCTGGGCGTAGCGCAGCTCGTGGTCCTCGGCGAGACGGTCCACAGCGAGCTTCGGCAGGTGTGCCGGGAAGTAGAGCTCGAAGTGGGGAGTCCGTCGGCTGCCGCCCAGCGTGGACTGCACGTGGCTCGCATCGACGGCGAAGCCGAGAGGGGCGCGAAGGAGAAACAGGATCACGGCCAGGGCCAGCGCCGGGGCGCCCACGAGCGCGGCGGGCCGGTGAAGCCGCAAGGCCTCACGTCGAAGGGAGAGGGTCGCGGGGTCGAAGGCCTGGCAGGCGAGGGCGAGCGCGGCGAGCACCCACGACACGTCGTAGAGCCGGTGCCAGAGGAGCGGGGCGCGGACGGCGAGGTCTTCGTCGTAGAGCGCCCCCGGGAAGTACCCGACGAAGGGGTCGTAGGCGAAGACGGCGGGGTCGACGTAGAAGCGATAGAGGCCCCAGGCGAACGAACAGAGGAGCGTGCCCAGCGCGAGCGCCGTGGCGAGCCGAGGGCGCGGGAGCACGATCCCGGCCAGCACCCCGACGCAGGCCGCGACCGCGGCGCTGGCCAGCGGGAGCAGCGCGAAGAAGGCCACTCCCTTGAGAAAGGCGCAGTTCTGCACGCGGAGGGCGTTCAGCGCGATGGCGGCGAAGGGGAGCACGAGGAGCGCCCACCCGAGGAGCACGGCGCGCCCCGCGAGCAGGGCGAGCACGAAGCCGCGCTCGTGGGTGGCGAGGAGGAGCCCCGCGTCGGAGGTGCGCGAGACCGACACGGTCGCGGAGCCGAGGTGCGCGGCGGCGAAGCTGACCAGGAGCGCCATCACGAGGGAGAACTCGTAGCCGAGGAGGTTGAAGAGGGGAGTCTGGCAGAGGGCGACCGCGGTCGCGGCGAGGAGCGCGGCCCAGACCCAGCATCGGCGGAGGCGCAGCAGGGTCAGCATGGGAGCACGCGGGCCCCCCGGTTTGACAGGGCTCTGCCGCGTGGGCTACGTTTTTCCGCGGCCTTCGGGCACTCACGAGGACTCATGGCACCATGAGCGACAACAGCGATAACGACGACGATCAGAGAGACTATCCGCGCTCACCCATCGAGCTTCGCGTCGAATACCAGAAGTTGAACACGTTTTTCTACGACTACACGCGAAACATCTCGAAGGGGGGAACCTTCATCAAGACACCTCGACCCCTGGACGTGGGGACGGAGTTCATCTTCAAGCTCACCGTGCCGCGACTGGAGGAGCCGCTCCTGCTGAAGGGGCGCGTGCGGTGGATCGTCGTCCCGGCGGACGCGGGGCGGGACCCGTCGCGTCCCGACGCCGGGATGGGGATCCAGTTCGTCTACGCCTCCGACGGCGAGCGACACCAGGTAGAGGAGACCGTCGAGACGCTGATGAAGGAGCAGCTGGGCGAGCGCGCGTTTGCCAAGCTGATGGGGCGCCCATGACGATGCGCGGGACGATTGCGTTCGTGGGCGCGGGGAACATGGGCGAGGCGCTGATTCGGGGGCTGCTCCAGGCGAAGGCGGTGGAGCCGGGGCAGGTGCGCGCGAGCGAACCGAGGGCGGCGCAGCGCGAGCACCTGGCGAAGGCCTACGGTCTGGCCGTGCTGGGTTCCAACGTCGAGGCCGTCCGGGGCGCGGACGTGATCGTCCTGGCGGTGAAGCCGCAGATCATGGACGGCGTTCTCGAGGAGATCGGAGCGGCCGTCCCGCCGAGCGCGCTCGTCGTGTCGATCGCCGCGGGCCGGAGCATCGCCAGCATCGAGAGCCGCCTGCAGCCGGGGGTGCGCGTCATCCGGGCCATGCCCAACGTGGCCAGCCTGGTGGGCGCCGGGGCGACGGGCGTGTCGGGAGGGCGCCACGCGACGGAGGAGGACCTGGGTGTGGCGCGCCGCATCTTCGAGCCCACCGGCCTCGTCGTGGTGCTGGACGAGGAGCTGCAGGACGCGGTGACGGGGCTGAGCGGCAGCGGTCCCGCGTACATCTTCATGGTGATCGAGGCGCTCTCCGACGCGGGGGTGAAGGTCGGATTGAGCCGCTGGGACGCGCACGCCCTCGCCTGCCAGACGGTCTTTGGGGCGGCGAAGCTCGTGATGGAGACGCAGGAGCATCCCGGGCGCCTCAAGGACATGGTCTGCTCGCCGGGAGGGACGGCGATCGCCGCCGTGCACACGCTGGAGGCGGGGGGGCTCCGCACGACCTTGATCAACGCGGTCGAGGTGGCCACGCGGCGCTCGAAGGAGCTCGGCAGCCGCGGCACATGAGCGGTGCGGGGCTCGACATTCGCGAGGGGCCCGACGGGATCACCTTCAACGTCCTCGTGGTTCCCCGGGCGTCGCGCGAGCGCGTGGGACCGGTGGTGGGGGACAGGCTCAAGGTCGCGGTGACGGCGCCCCCCGTCGAAGGAGAGGCGAACGCTGCGGTGGTCGCGCTCCTGGCTCGCGCGCTCGGCGTGTCGCGCCGACAGGTCGAGATCGTCGGCGGCGAGAGCAGCAAGCGCAAGACGGTGCGCGTCCTCGGCGTGGGACGCGACGCGCTCCTCAAGGTGCCATGAGCGCGCGCAGAACCACGTCGAGGTGGCTGCTCGTCGGTGCGCTCGCGGTGGCCGCCTGCGGCGACCCGGGGGTCCTCGACCTGTCGCTCGCCTTCCCCGAGGGGCCGGACCCGCTCGCGAACGTGGATCAGGTGAAGCTGCGGGTGACCGAGCCCGCCGCCGAGGAGCTCTTCCCCGTCGCGGATCCGCGACGGCTTTCCGTGGAGCTCGAAACCTCGGTGAAGGGCGCGGTGGGATCGATCGTGCTCGAGGGTCTCAGCGCGCGAACGCTGGTCGCCCGAGGGGAGACTCCGCCGCTCGTCCTCGGCCCGGATGGGGGGGCGCTCTCGCTGCTCGTCAGTCGCGCGGGCGAGCTCTCGGCGCTCAAGCCGCGGCTCCCGGTCGCGGGTCAGACGATGTCGGTCGCGATCCTGCCGCTCGAGGGGGTGCTCGTCGCGGGCGGAGCCGATCGGGATGGGCGTCCGCTCGCGGGGGCGACCCTCTACGACTTCTTTCACCACGTCGTGGTTCCGCTCCCCGCGCTGCCGGAGCCGCGAGGCGCGGCGCTCGGGGCGGGGTGCGGCAACCGTTGTGCGCTGGTTTGGCTGGGGGAGGCCGACCGGGGCCTTGCGCAGCGGGTGCTGCGCTACGACGGGACCAGCTGGTCGAGCTTCCCTGACGGGCTGGAGGCCACGCAGCGGCGCAAAGGGGCGGCGGCGGTCCTGCTCGAGGACGGCCGCTACCTGGCGGTCGGGGGCGAGGGGCCGAGCGGTCCGCTGGCCACGATCCTCAGGCTCGAGCCCGGCACGGTGGGGGGGGCGAACCCACGCCTCTCGCTCCTGCCGGTCGCGCTGCGCGCGGCGCGGAGGAGGCCGGCCGTGGCGCTCTCCAAGGACGCGCTGCTCGTGGCGGGGGGCCAGCCTGACGGTGCCCCTGCGGCGGAGGTCTACTACCTGAGTGCGGGGAGCTCCGAGACGCTGGTCCTGCCCGGCGGAGCGGTTGCCGAGGGGAGCGGAGCGTGCGCGCTGGCCGACGGACGACTGCTGCTACTGGGCGGGCGAGACCGCGACGGGCGGCCGCTATCGGACGGATGGGTGGTGGACCCGCTCACGCGCAAGACGGACCACTACCCGAAGGCGCTGGCGAAGGGCCGCTACGGGCACGAGCTCGTCCGGTTCGGCGACCACGTCGTGGTGATCGGCGGACGCGACGAAACGGGGGTCGCCACCGAGGCCCAGGTCCTCTCATCGCGCGGGCTCGCCACGCTTCGCACCGTGCCGATGCAGGTGCCCAGGCACGGGCATGGCGTGACGCGCATCGGAAACGGCACGGCCCTGGTCTCGGGTGGCCTCGGCGGCACCGGCGACGCGACGAGCTTGCTCGAGCTCTACCAGACGTTCCTGTCCCCGTAAGCTGCCGGGCTGGCGCTCGGCGGCCGCTGTGCGCTACGATCAGCTGTACACGGATGCGGCGGTCTCTCCCCAGCGCCTTCGCCTTGCTCCTCGGGATCTGCGGAGGCGGATGCGTGTTCGACAGGGGCGGTCTAGGGCGCGGGCTGGACGGCGGTGCCGTCTCGGACACGGTTCAGGGTCTTCCCCGGGGGGACGGGGGCCCCTACGGGGACTCCGTGCCGGCCGACCTGGCGCAGGGGGGAGACGGAGGCTCGACGGGGGGGGACGCCCGGCGGGACGGCAAGGGAGCGGGGGACCTCGGTGCCGCGGACCTGCGGCGCGATGCGGGAGGGCCGAGGCCGGACAGTAGCGTCCTGAAGCCGATCTACGCGCAGGCGCTCGGTCAGGCCTTCCGCAATACCAAGGTCCCGTGCATCGACAACGACGGCAAGAAGAAGGGGGGCGACATTTCGATCGTGGATTCGGCCACGGTGACCTTCGTCCAGGGGACGGTGACGCTGGGCAGCGCGCCGGCGGACACCAAGGCCTGGGTGGGGGGCAAGAGCGCCGTGACGATCGTCTGGGACATCAACGCCTGTGGGGACGAAGACCCTGTCGAATTCGACGGGAGCTGGACCTCCGTCGGGCTGCTCGTGCGCGGGGCGACGCTGGTGAGCGGGCAACTCGTGCTGGCTCCGGGCACGACGATCGCGGATATCGACTTTCTGGACGTGGACTCGTCGGGGATCGTGAGCGGCCAGGATTTCGCCAGGCCCGACGATTCCGAACTCGCGACGAACTACCTGCAACTCGTCGAGCCCGTGCGCGCGGCGAAGCAAGGCGTGCTGACGATGGCGCAGCCCTGAGTCTCTTCCGGTCGCCGCGCCCGCAGCGTTACGGCGAGGGCGCCGGCGGCGCAGAGGGGAGGTCGGCGAGGCGCCCGGCGGTCACGCGGCAGAGCTGCGGCGGGTCCGCGCGCTCCCCGGTGCTGTCGAACCTCACGCGTCCCGTGAGGCCTGGCGCGGCGGAGCGGGCGAGGGCGGCCCGAAGCGCGGCGCGGCCTCGCACGCCCCGCTCGAGGTGGGTTCGGACCACTCCCACCGCGTCGAAGGCCAGCGCTTCCACGAGAGTCGGATACCGCCCGTGCTGCAGGGCGTAGTGCCGGAGGAGCGTGCCGCGGCCGAGGGCCTGGTCGTCGGGACAGTAGCCTGGTGCCACTACGGCTCCTTCGAGCCGCAGCGCGGCGGGCCCGAGCGCCCGCCCTTCGATGCCGTCGGCAGTCGCGATGAGGATCAGCGTGCGACGTGGACCGGCGCGCGCGGTGTCACCCACGGCGATCCCGCGCTGCGCCAGCGCGGCGACGATACGGACCACGCTGCCCACCTCGTCCGGAACGAAGAGGGCCTGGGCCGGGCTGGCGGCGATTCGCGCGGCCGACGCTGCGAGGTTCGCGCTACCGGGCGGAAGCGCCAGCTCGAGCGTTGCGGCGCCGCCGAGCTCCGTCACCTCGGTGCGGGCCTGCAGCGCGAGGCGCTGCCCGCGAGGGGTCTGGGGGGCGAGGACGGCCAGCTTCAACCCGGGGTGTCGAGCGGCGGCGAGCTGGATCAGGCGGCGGACCCGCTGCCCCTCGGAAGGGACCATGCGCAGGACGAGCGGCGAGGCGCCCGTCTCGTCGAGCGAGAGGAACGGCACGCCGTGCTGAGCGGCGAGCTTCGTGGCGCGGGCGGTGTCGCTGCCGGAGGCGGCCACGATCGCCAGCACGCGCTCCTGGTCGATGAGAGCGGTGGCTCCCGGGGTGCCGGCGGCGAGGCTGTTCCGTACCGCCAGGGGGAGCGGCGGAGCGGAGCCAGGGGCCGTGTCGAAGGTTCCCGCGGCGGTCGTCGCGGCGGCGAGCACGAGCCGGGCCCCGCTTCGAGCCGCGCCCGAGAGGGGCAGGAGCAGCCCGAGACTCCGCTCCCCGGCGAACTCGGTGGTGCTCTGCCGCAGGTGCACGCCGTGGGCGTCGCGCGCGGAGGCGCCGCGCTTCAACCAGCGGTCGGCCGCCGCGGTTTGCCCGCGGGCCAGGCGAAGCTCAGCGAGGCGCCGGGTGGCCAGAGCGAAGAGGAGGCTCTCGGCCTTGGCCCCGCGCTGGAGACGTTCCACGTCGGCCTCGCCGAGGTGGTCGTCGATCTCCCGCTCGAGGAGCTCGCGGGCCCAGGTCCGCTCGCTCTGGCGAGAGCTGATGGCGTGAAGTCGGGCCAGGTGGCCGATCGCCTCCGCGTGGTCCTTCAGCTTGATCGAAGAGAGGGCGAGGGCCGCGAGAGCTGCCGCCTGCTGGTCTGCGTCACCGTGGGCAGCCAGGGGACGGAGCCAGCGTCGGGCCTCCTCGTGGGCACCCGCACGAGCCTGGGCCAGTCCGAGGAAGAAGCGGGCCTGCGACGCGGCCGGGGTCTCGTCTTTGGCCTGCGCGTAGGGGGCGAGCAGGTCGCGGGCCGCGTGAGCGCGGCCGCGGGCGAGCGCGATGCGCGCGCGATAGACCTGGGCGATGGGGACGAGCGGGTCGGCGGGCGCCCCGTGGACGAGGGCGCGCAGGAGCGTCTCCGCGCGCTCCAGCGCCCCGGAATCGAAGTGCCGGCGCGCCTCCTGGAAGCGCGCGGCCACCGCCGGATCCCCCGGGGCGCCGGACGGGGGTGTCGGAGCTGGGGGTGCTGCGGCCGGAGTCAGGGGGGCGAGCCAGAGCGCCACGAGGAGAGCCCAGCGCGTCGCGCCGTGGCGCTCTCGGAGCCGCGTGCACAGCGATACGAGCGGCGGGCGCAGGCGGCGACTCGACATCACGACGGCATGCTATACTGCCGCGCGCTATGGCGGAAGAGCGCTCCATGGAGATGGATGCAGTCACTGCGCACCTCGATCGCGGGTGGGATCTGCTCAACCGCGGCGAGCTCGGCGCGGCACGGCTCTCGGCCGACCACATCTTGCGGATCGACGGTGAGAGCCCCGAGGGACACACCTTGCTCGGGGCGATCGTGGCCGCCGAGGGGGACGCGGAAGAGGCCATGGAGCTCTTTCGCCGCGCCATGGACATGGACCCGGAGTATCTCGACGCCGTGCTCTACGCGATCGAGCTGGCGATCCACCCCCTCGAGGATTTCGACGTCGCGCTGAAGCTGTGCGATCAGGCGGCCGACCTGGCGGCGGACGACATCGAGGCGCTGGACGTGCAGCTCCTGCGGGCCGAAGCCTGGTTGGGGGCGGGCGCGCTCGACGAGGCTCGGCGCGCGGCGGGCGGGCTCCCGCCGCCCCCCTTCCCGGACCCGGCCTACTACCTGCGCGCGGGGCGCGTCCTCCTCGAGGTGGAGCTCCGCTCTCGGGCCATCGAGTTGCTCGAAGAAGCGGCGCGGCACGAGGCGACGCGTAGCGACGGGCACTACTTCCTCGGAGTCGCGCTGGAGCTCGAGGATCGGCCGAAGGACGCGCTCGAGCACTTCCTCACGGTGCACACGCTCGACCAGACCCAGCCCGGGGGCGCAGGCGACCTGCCCGCCGGCCAGCTCGACGAGGTGATGCGCCAGGTGGTGGCCGAGATGCCCGAGCCGCTCGGGAGCCTTCTGCGCGGGGCGCCCTGGCGCGTCCTCGACTACCCCGCCGTGGAGCTGGTGGCAGAGGGCTTCGACCCGCGCGCAGCAGTGCTCTTGACCGGAATTCCGGCCGACGAGCCTCCGGCGGGCGGAGCGCGACGGCGCAGGACCGCGGCCCGGCGGCGCGCGCGGTTGAACTGCACCTTCATCTATCGCCGGAACGTGGCCCGCTTCGCGCGGGCGGGCGGTGACGTGCCGGCCGAGATTCACCGATTGCTCGTGCAAGAGGCGGGCTACTTCTTCGCCCTGGACGAGGTCGAGCTACGCCGCTTGCTCGACGCGAGAGCCTGAGGGACCGGTCGGTGTTCTGATGTCGCGCCTCGTCTTCGGTATCCATCCGGTACAGGAGCTGCTCCGTCGGACCGAGCGGCCCGTGCAGGAGCTCCTGCTGGCCCCCGACAGCAAGGTCGGCCCGCTCGTGGCGGCGGCGCAGGCCCGCGGGATCAAGGTCCAGCGCACGACGCGCGAGACGCTGGACGCCCTCGCGGGCGGCAACACCCACCAGGGTGTGGCGGCCGTGACCGGGGATTTCCCGTACCTGGACCTCTACGGGCTGCTGGAGCGACGCGAAGGGACCCCTCTTTTGCTGGTGGTCGACGGAGTGACCGACCCGCAGAACCTGGGCGCCATGTTCCGGTCTGCGCTGGTGCTCGGTGCGACGGGCGTGGTCCTGACCCGCGACCGCTGTGCCGCGATCACCGCCACCGTGGTGCGCGTTTCCTCGGGGGCGACCGAGCACCTCCCCTGCGCGCGCGTGACGAACCTCGTGCGGGCCGTCGAGGAACTCAAGGAGGCGGGGATCTGGGTGGCCGCCGCGGTGGAGCAAGGGGGGACGGAGCCGGCGGCGACGGACCTGACCGGCCCTCTGGCCATCGTCCTCGGGAACGAACACAAGGGCGTTCGGCCGCTCGTGCAGCGGGCGTGCGACCTCAAGCTCACCATCCCCGCCCTGGGGCGCATCGCCGCGCTCAACGTGGCCTCGGCGACCACGGCCCTCTTCTACGAGGCGGCGCGGCAGCGCCGGCAGGCGGCGCGCGCGACGGAGAGCTAGGAAGTGGTCGTGGCGTCCGGGGACGCGATCGTCTCGACGTACTGCAGTCGGTGCAGGTTGGCGTAGAGACCGCCGCGCGCGAGGAGCTCGGCGTGCGTCCCCTCCTCGACGAGGCGCCCCTCCTTGAGGACCAGCACGCGGTCCACGCGCTCGATGGTGGAGAGGCGATGCGCGATGACGATGGAGCTGCGGTTCCGCATCAGCTCGGCGATCCCCGCCTCGATCAGCCGCTCCGATTCGGGGTCCACGCTCGCGGTGGCCTCGTCCAGGATCAGCAGCTCGGGGTCTCGGGCCAGCGCGCGAGCGAAGACCACCAGCTGACGCTCGCCGGCGCTCAGGTTGGCGCCGCGCTCGAGCACCTCCCGGTCGAGAGGTAGGCGCGCGAGGAGTCCCACGCGCTCCGCGGCCTGCACCACGCGGGCCTCGGTCACGCCGGGGTCGTCGAGGACGATGTTGGAGCGCACGGTGCCGGCGAAGACGAAGACCTCCTGGCTCAGCACCACCACCCGCCGTCGGAGCTCTTCGAGCGGAAACGCGCGGAGGTCGACCCCGGAGAGGCGGATCTGGCCCAGGTCGTGCGGATAGAGCCGCGTCAGCAGCCGCGCGAGGGAGCTCTTTCCGGCGCCGGTGGGGCCGACGAGCGCGACCGTCTCCCCCCGGGCCAGGCGAAAGGTGAGCTCCTGCAGGACGGGCCTGCCCGGGTCGTAAGCGAAGCTCACGCGGTCGAGCTCCACTGCGGGAGCGGTCGGATCCGGTCGCGGGGGCGTCCCACTCTCGGGGGTCGCGTGAAGGTCCGGCTCGTCGGTGTCGAGCAGCTCGAAGACCCGCTCCGCGGCCGCCATCGCCTGCTGCATCACGGCGTATTTGGCCGAGAGGTCGCGAATGGGGACGAAGAAGCGCTGGGCGTAGTCGATGAAGGCCACGAGCAGGCCAAAGGAGACCATCCCGCCGGAGCGTCCGAGTCCGCCGAACCAGAGGAGGGAGGCCACGGTGAGCGTGCCGAGGAGTTCGACGAGCGCGTAGAGCGCGGCGTCGTAGCGAATCGCCCCGCGGTAGACGTCGCGGAAGGACCGGTTGGCCTCGTCGAAGGCGAGCTCGGCCTCCCTTTCGCGGCCGAAGATCTGGATCACCTTCATCCCCGAGATGTGCTCCTGCAGCGTGGCGTTGATGTGAGCCAGGCGTTGGCGAATGAGGCGATAGGCGCGCCGCAGGGCCCGCTGGAAGAGCAGCACCACGGCCAGGAGGACCGGCAGCACCATGAAGGTCAACGCCGCGAGGCGGGCGTCGAGCCAGAGCATCACCGCCACGATCGCCGCGAGGGTCACGAGGTCGCCCACCAGCGAGACGAGACCCGCGTTGAAGGCCTCGGCGATGCTCTCCACGTCGTTGGTGACGCGGGTGATGAGGCGTCCGGCGGGGGTGCGGTCGAAATAGGCGCACCTCAGGCGCACGAGGTGGCCGTGCACTACGACGCGCAGGTCGTGCATGGCGCGTTGCCCCGCGAGCTGCAGGACCACCGCGTGGGCGAAGCCGACGAGGTGGTCGAGCACGTAGACGAGCACCAGGCCGATCGCCAGGCCGGGCAGCACCTCGAAGTGCCGAGGGACGATGGCCCGGTCGATGGCGAGCTTCAGCAGGTAGGGGGGGAGGAGCTGCAGGGCCGAGGAGACGGGGAGCAGCAGGAGCGCGAGCAGGAGGTGCTTGCGATGCGGCTTGAGGTAACGCCAGATGCGACGCACCAGGCGCCCATCGAAGCCGGCCGGGCTTCGAGCCGCCGCCTCGCCGCGAGCGATGCTCTCCGAGCCGGGACGCTGGCTCACGCGCCGCCTCCTGCCGGCTCGTCCAGGCCCACCTCGTGCGCCAGGCGCTGGCGTTCGTAGAGCTGGGCGTAGTGGCCGCCGCGAGCGAGGAGCTCCGCAGGGGTGCCACGCTCGACGACGCGACCCTCTTGCAGGACCACGACCTGGTCCGCGTGCTGGAGCGCAGAGAGCCGATGCGAGACGAGAAAGGTCGTCGTGCCGGCGAGGAGGTCACGTAGCCCGACGAGGATCTGGCGTTCGGTCTCCGCGTCCACGGCGGAGAGCGAGTCGTCGAGGATCAGGATCGGGCGGCGCGCGACGAGCGCGCGGGCGAGGGCCACGCGCTGGCGTTGACCACCCGAGAGCGTGACCCCACGTTCGCCGACGACCGTGTCGATCCCCTCGGGGAAGGCGCCGAGGTCGTTTTCGAGGCCAGCCGCGTGGGCGGCGAGGAGGATGCGGTCGCGCGCCTCGGGGGTGGAGGCGTCGACGGCGCCTCCGAGGCCGTGCGCGATGTTCTCGGCGATCGATAGCGAAAAGAGGAACGGATCCTGCGGGGCGTAGGCGATCGACCGGCGCAGCGCGGCCACGGGGAGCGCGTTCACGTCCTGGCCCCCGACGAAGAGCGTTCCGGTCGGCACCGGCAGCAGGCGCGCCAGCGCCTCGGCGAGGGTGCTCTTCCCCGAACCGACGCGGCCCACGACGGCGCAGAGCGTGCCCGCGGGGACCTCGAAGCGGAGATCTTGCAGCACGGGCCGTTCGCCGAGGGTGACGGAGAGCCCGCGCAGTTCGATGGCGCGAGGGGTTGCGAGGGCGGGGTCGGTAGCGCCATCTGTCGGGGCGTCGTTCGTACCGTCCGAAAGGGCGCTTCGCGCGCCGAAGAGCTCGGCCAGCCGCTGCCACGACGCGGCGCCGCGCTGCCAGATGGAGACCATCCAGCCGATGGCCAGGGTCGGCCAGGCGAGGCTCGCGACGTAGAGGTTCAGCGCCACGAGGTCTCCCAGCGTCAGGCTCCCCTGCATCACCCGGCGGCCACCCATCCAGAGGACCAGCACCAGGCTGAGACTGGCGCCGACGCCGACGACGGGGAGCATGGCGCTGCGCCAGGCGGCCAGTCCCACGGCCTGGTCGCGGTACTCCCGGGACCCCTCGGCGAAGCGGTCGGCGCGCAGCCGCTCGAGCTGGTAGCTCTTCAGCTCGCGGATGCCGGCGAGGTCTTCCTGCACGTCGGAGGTCATGCGCCCCATCGCTGCCTGGAGTCGGCTGCTGCGGGCGTAGATGCCGCGGGCGAAGGTGCGGGCCCCGAGCATCAGAAAGGGGTAGGGGAGCAGCGCGAGCAGGGTGAGCCGCGCGTCGATCCGCAGCATGAGAGGCAGGGCCACGGCGTAGGCGAAGACCGTGTTCGCGGCGTGCAGGATCCCCGGTCCGAACATGGCGCGCACGGCGGAGAGGTCGTTCGTGAGGCGCGACATCAGCTCGCCCGTCGGGTAGCGCCGGTAGAAGGCGGCGTCGAGGCGAACGAGGCGTGCGAAGAGCGAGGACCGGATCTCGTACTCGGCCTCGCGGCCGGCGTTGAAGATGAAGACCCGGGAGAGGACCCGGATCAGCGCCTGCCCCGTGGCACACGCCACGATGAGCAGCGCCAGGCGGCCGATGCGTCCGGCGGAGGCGTCCTGTCCGAGGGCTTCGATCGTGCGCTTGACGATCCAGGGGATGGATTGCGCGAGGAGGTTCGTCACCACCAGGCAGAGCACACCGACGGCGATCCAGCCCCGATAGCGGGCCAGGAAGCGGAGCGGGGAGGGGAGCCTGTCCACAGGCTCGTGCGACGCGGTCGGGCGGGACATCGAGCGGGCCAAGGCTGGTCGGATCTCTTTGCCGTGTCAATGGGTTAACGCGACGGCGGCGCGCGTCGCGGGGGTTGAAGGGATGTGGGTTGTGCTGCTACCATCCCCGCGCTGGAGCGCATCCGAACGAAACCCGAGGGGCCCCCGAGGCTCGACTCCGGCGGACCGTCGTTGAAGCACGAAACCTTTCCTCCTAGCGCGGCAGGGGCGTCTCAGAGGTGCGTACGTCGCTCACGCACCAGGGCTCTCGCCGAGGTGAGATAGCACGATGAACGCCGATATCCAGCGGATGCTCGAGACGTTGCGGGACCATCCTCAGGACCGCGAAGTGCTGGGCTCACTCGCGTCGCTACTCGAGCAGCCTGCGGTGAGCTCGACGGAGGTTCCGGCCCAGCTCGACGCGAGCCGCGAGCACCATCGCGCCCTCGGCGAGTGGGCGGTCGTGCTCGGCCTGGTGGAGCTGGAGCTCCGTATCTGCAGCGACCCCGGCCGCCGCGTGGAGCTCCTGCGGCAGAAGGGGCGCGTCCTCAAGGACGAGCTGCTCGACGAGGAGGGCGCCATTCGCACCTTCGAGCAGGTCCTCGCGCTCCAGCCGGAGGACGCGAAGGCGCAGGAGGACCTGGCCCACATCCGGCTCGTCCGGGAGAACTGGGAGAAGATCGCGGCCAAGTACGTCGAGGAGGCGCAGGACGCCACGGACCGCCAGCTGGCTACCTCGCTCTTCGTGGCGGCGGCGGAGGTCCTGTGGTGCCGGCTCCCTGATTCGCCTCGCGTGGAGGAGTACCTGCGGCGAGCCCTGGAGGTCGACCCGCGCAGCCGGAAGGCGAGCGCCCATCTGGAGCGCTGGCTGCGGCAGGCGGGGCGGTTCAAGGAGGTCGCTGAGCTCCTGGAGCAGCGGGCTTCCGTCGCGGTGAGTCGGGAGGAGCGCGTCTCGGCCTTTCTGGCGGCGGGCGAGCTGTGGGGCAGCGAGCTGCGGCAGGCGGACAGCGCGGCGGACTACTTCCGGCGGGCGCTGGCGCTCGACCCCGCCAACCCGCGCGCGCTGCGGCACCTCGTGGGTGTCTTGACGGCGCAGGAGGCCTGGCCTCAGCTCGTGAGGGTCTACGAGGACGCCCTGCGCGCTCAGCCTCGGGGCGAGACCGAAGCGGGGACCCTGCTGCAGATCGGCCAGATCTACGGACGAAAGCTGGGGGAGCTCGACAAGGCCGAGGAGTACTTCCGCAGGGTGCGCAAGCTGGATCCGGCGCAGCCCGTGATGCTCGAGTTCTACCGCGAGTGGTATCGACACAAGGGAGAGCCCGCGAAGGTGCTCGCGCTCCTGGATGCGGCGCAGCGGGCGGTCACCGACGTCGCGCGGCGGACGGAGATCGTGCGGCAGATGGCCGAGGTGGCGGAGCAAGAGGGGGGCAACCTCGAGAAGGCGATCGACCTCTGGAAGGGACTTCAGCGGGCCGACCCGCGGAGCTCCGACGCGTCGAAGGCGCTCCGACGGCTCTATCGTCGGACCTCTCCGCCGAAGTGGAACGCGCTGCGCGAGCTGCTGAAGGACGAGATCGACGCCCTCGGGGAGGGACAGACCGAGGAGAAGATCCGGCTGCTCTTCGAGGTGGTCGAGATCTATCGCGACCACCTGAAGCTGGACGTGATGGTGATCAACACCTATCACGCGATCCTGGCGCTGAAGCCCGATCACGCGGAGGCGCTCGCGGCACTGGCCGAGAAGTACGAGACGATGGGGCGCTGGAACGACCTCATCGCGCTCCTGCAGCGACGCAAGGAGCTCGAGTGGGACGTGGCCCGGCGCATCGAGCTTCTGCACCGGATCGCCGCGATCTGGGTCGAACGGCTCGGCAACCAGGGGCAAGCGACGGTTCCGCTGCAGGAGATCCTGAGCCTCGACCCGACGGAGGAGCGGGCCTCGGGGCAGCTCCGGCAGATCTACGAGAAGCGTCGCAGCTGGCGGCAGCTCCTCGATCTCTTGCGCGCCGAGGCGGCCCATCGCGATCCGACGGGGCGCCGGGCGCTGCAGCGGGAGATGGCCCACCTCGCGGCCGAGCGGATCGGCGACGTGGGAGAGGCGATCCAGGTCTGGAACGAGGTGCTCGCGGACGACGCGAGCGACGAGGAGGCCCTCCGCGCGCTCGGCGAGCTCTACCGTCGGGAAGAGCGCTGGCCGGCGTACGCCGAGGTGCTCCATCGGCAGCTCGAGTCGGCGGGCGCGAACGAAGGGCAGGCCGTGCTCCTCCTCGAGCGACTCGGGGACCTCTACGCGCATCACCTGGAGGCGCCGGGAAACGCGATGGCGACCTGGAAGGCGCTGCTCGCGCTGCGGCCGAGCCACGGGCCGGCGCTCGCGTCGCTGCGGGAGCTCCTCGTGCGCGAGCGGCGCTGGGAGGAGCTGGAGGAATTCCTCGGGGAGAGGGGACAGTACGGGGAGCTCGCGGAGGCTCTCACGGTTGCCGCCGACCGATCCGAGGACGCCGAGCTGAAGGTGCGGCTCTATCGACGGGTGGGGCAGCTCTGCCAGGTGCAGCTCAAGAGCGCCGAGCGGGCGATCAAGGCCTACGAGCGCGTCCTGGCGGTGGATCCCGAGCACGTGGAGGTCTGCGAGATCCTCGTGCCGCTCTATCAGGCGGGCGCCAAGTGGGGGCGCCTGCTCTCCACCTACGAGACGCTCTTGCAGCACGCGGCCGAGGAGTCGGAGCAGCTGCGGTTGCTGGGCGAGATCCGTCAGCTCTGTGAGCGACAGCTGGGATCCAAACAGCTCGCCTTTCACGCGGCGGCGCGGGCCTTCGCGCTGACCCCCGACGACGCGGCGGCGAAGGCCGAGCTCGAGCGGCTCGCGGTGGATTCGGACGCCTGGGAAGAGCTCCTGGACGTCTACCAGCGGCAGCTGGACGGAGCGCGAGAGGCGCCCCAGCAACGGGTGTGGCTGCGCCAGCTCGCGGAGCTGGCCGGAAACCGCCTGCGGCGCCCCGAGCTGGCCGAGCAGTTCTATCGGCGACTTCTCGCCGCCAGCCCCGAGGATCGTGGCTGCCTGGCTGCGCTCGAGCAGATCTATAGCTCGACGCAGCGGTGGGTGGAGCTCGTGGAGGTTTGCGAGCGACAGGCCGCCGCGGAGACGGCGGTGCGGACGCGCGTGGACCTCCTTTTCAAGGTGGCCTACCTGCAGGAGGAGCGACTCGGCGACCCGCTGGCGGCGATCCGGACCTACCAGGCCATCGCGGCGGTGGATCCCGCGAACCTGCGGGCCCTCAAGGCGCTCGAGCGGCTGCACCAGGTCCGGGGGAGCTGGCCCGAGCTCGTCGAGGTACTCGGGCGGGAGCTCGAACACGCGACCGGCAAGGACGCCAAGGTGGATCTCCACTACCGCATGGGGGAGATCCTGGCCAACAGCCTCGGGGACCGGGCCAAGGCGATCCAGGCCTACGCCGAGGCGCTGGCGCTCGACCCCGTGCACAGGGGGACGGTTGTGGCGCTCGAGGCGCAGCTCGGGGCGCCCGGCGACCACCAGGTGATCGTCGCGCGGCTTCTGCGCCCGTTCTACGACCGTACCGAGGAGTGGCCGAAGCTCGTGCGCGTGGTCCAGACCCTCCTCGAGGGGGAGCGGGATCCGGCAGAGCGCTTGAATCTGCTGAAGCGTCTGCAATCGCTCTACACGCGGCGGCTGGATCAGCCCGAGGGGGCCTTCGAGATGGGCCTCGAGATCCTCGTGCTGGATCCCGCGGACACCGAGAACCGACGGGAGCTCGCCGCGCTGGCGGACCGCCTGGGACGCCACGAAGCGCACGCGCTGGCCCTCGCGGAGGTCCTCGCGACGCTGGACGCGCAGCGGTCGGCGCTGGAGTTGCCGCTGCGCTGGGAGCTCGCCCAGGTCTTCGACGACAAGCTCGGCAAGCCGGAGCGGGCGGAGCCCGAGCTACGGCGCATCCTCGTCCTGCACCCGATTGACGCCGCGGCCTCGACGCAGCTCGAGCGGATCCTGCGGGACGGCGCCCGGTGGGGCGAGGTACGTGACCTGCTCCATCAGCGGCTGGAGGTCGCCGAGGCGCTTGCGGCGCGGCGAGAGATCCTGATCCAGCTCTGCGCGCTCAACGAAGATGCCCTGGGTGACACGGACGCGGCGATCGGCACCTACGAGGCGCTGCTGCGACTGAGCCCCGACCACGCGCCGGCGCTGCGCGCCCTCCAGCGGCTGTATCGCGAGGCGGGACGATGGTCCGAGCTGGACGAGCTCCTGGGGCGGGAAACAGAGCTGGCCAGCGATCCGCAGGTAATCGACGAGCTGCGCTTCCGTCGCGCGGAGGTGCGCGTGACCAAGCTCGGGAACGCGGCCGGCGCGGTGGAACTGCTGGAGGCGGTGCTGGCCCGGGACCCGGAGCACGACGGCACGCTCGCCCTGTTAGAGGGCTTGCTCGGCGAGCCTGGCCTCGAGGAGCGCGTGGCGCGCGCGCTGGAGCGGGCCTTCGAGCATCGCAAGGAATGGGAGAAGCTGGTGGCGGTCCTGCTGCTCCGGCGAGGGCTTTCTGCCGACCGGCACGAGGTGCTCGAGCTGCTCGCACGCGCCGCGGCTCTGCAAGAGGACCAGCTCGGCAACCACGAGGCGGCGTTCGCCACGCTGCAGCAGGCCGTGCTGCTGGAGCCGACCCGGCCGGAGTTCCGGCAGGGCGTGGACCGGCTGGCAACGCAGCTCGGGCGCTTCGAAGAGGCCGCCGAGACCTGGCGCAAGAGCGTGGAGCTCGTCCCCGTCGAGGACCTGACCCTGCGCGGCGAGCTGCTCGCCAGTCTCGGCTATCTGGAGGAGGAGCGGCTCGGACAGCCCGACCGCGCGCGCGCCACCTTCGAGCGGCTCCTGGCCCTGGATCCCGACCACCTGCCCACCGCGCAGCCGGCTGCGGCGGCGCTCGTGCGGCTCTACGAGCGAAGCGCCCAGTGGGTGCGACTCGTGGAGGTGCTCGGCATGCAGCTCCGCTGGGCGGAGGACGCGGCCACGCGCTGCGAGCTCCTCCAGCGGATGGCCCAGGTCCAGGAGGAGATGCAGCGGGACCCGGATCGGGCCATCGAGACGTATCGGCAGCTCCTCGACGAGGATCCCGCGAACGAGCGGGCGCTGGACGCGCTCGAGCGGCTCTATACGGCCGCGCACCGCTACCGGGATCTGATCGAGATTCTGCGCCGGCGGGTGGAGCGAGCCTCCCCCGAGGCCCGACGCGGGCTGTGGGTGCGGATCGCCGAACTCTGGGAGCACCAGCTCGGCGACCGTGATGAAGCGACCGCGGCCTACCTGACCATCCTGGACGCGTTTCCGACGGACGTGCCGAGCCTGTCGGCCCTGGCTCGCCTCTACCGCGTCGCGCAAGGGTGGCTCGACCTGCTCGAGATGATCGAGCGACTGATTCCGCTGGTGCCGGAGGAGGAGCGGCTCGCGCTGCACCTGCAGGCGGCGGCGCTGCAGCACCGGGAGCTCGCGAACCCGGGTGCGGCCATCGACCGCTACCGCAAGATCCTCGAGCTCGCCCCGGACAACGAGCCCGCAAGGCTGGCTCTCGAGGAGCTGCTCGAGGAGCCTGCGTGCGGTGCCACGGTGGCCGAGATCCTGGCCGACCTCTACGCCAGGCGCCAGCGCGTCGCGGATCTGATCCGGATCCGCGAGCTTCAGGCCCAGCGCGCCGAGCACGGCGAGCGTGTGCGCATGCTCCGCAGCGTCGCCGCCATCTACGAGGAGCAGCTCGAGGATCTGCCGCGCGCCTTCGAGGCGTATCAGCGGGCCCTGCGCGCGAGCGTGTCGGAGGGAGAGCTCCCCGCCGCGGTGCGTGAGGTCAGGCGACTAGGCTCGCAACTCGAGCGCTGGTCGGAGCTCGTGGAGGTGGTGGAGGGGATCCTCCCCGAGGTGCTCGACGCGGAGCTCCAGCGGGAGCTGCGCCTCGAGGTGGCCGCGCTGGCGCGAGACCGCCTGGGGGATTCGGCGCGCGCGAGGCAGCACTTCTTGCAGGTACTCGAGTCCGAGCCGGGGCACGCGGGGGCGCTCACCTCCCTCGAGGAGCTCTATCAGGCGCAGGGGCAGTGGGAGGCGCTCTACGAGGTCCTGCAGCGAAAGCTGGAGCTCGAGGCCGGCTCGGAGGCGCGGATCGAGCTGCTGCTCCGGGCGGCCGTCCTCTGTCGTGACGCGCTCTCGCGCCCCTCGGCGGCTATCGCGGAGTACGAGCGGGTGCTGGAGCTCGAGCCCAACCACTCGGGGGCGCTCGAGGCCCTGGATCCGCTCTACGCCGGAGAAGGGCGCTGGCAAGACCTGGCCGCCCTGCTCGAACGCCGGATCCCTCGTGCCACCGACCCGGAACGGCAGGTGGCGCTCACGTTGCGGCTCGCGAAGCTGCGCGCCGAGGAGCTCGCAGACCCGGCGCAGGCCCTGCGGGCCTACCGCGACGTCTTGCGCCTCGACCCCGACCGGGGCCCGGCCGTGGCGGCGGTGGAGGCCTACCTCGAGGACGCCGAGCTGCGTGCCGAGGCGGCGCGCGTCCTGGAGCCCCTCTACGCCGCGCGGCAGCAGTGGCCGAGCCTGATCCGGATCTACGAGATCCGGCTCGCGGCGGCGGAGGATGCCGAAGCACGCCTCGCGCTCGCGACCCGCGTGGCGCAGCTCTACGAGGAGCAGCTCGAGGACCTGGATGGCGCCTTCGTCTGGTACGGCAAGGTCTTTCTCGATCGTCCGGAGGACCATTCGCTACGCGACCAGCTCATTCGCCTGGCCGGGATCCTGGACCGCTGGCGTGAGCTCGCGGAGGTCTTCGGGCGGTATCTCGAGCAGGTCGAGCATCCCACCGACCATAGCCGCACCATTACCTTGCTGGTGGGGATGATCTTTGAGGAGCGCCTGCAGGAGTGGGAGCCGGCGCGCGATTTCTATCAGCGGATGTGGCGGCACGACCGCACGGACGTGGAGGCCTTCGGGCAGCTCGAGCGGCTGCTCACCCGCTTCGATCGCTGGCACGAGCTCCTCGAGCTCTACCGCGAGGCTGCCGACGACGCCCTGGATCCAGGGCTGCGGCGCGAGCTGATCTTGAAGGTGGCGCGCGTCTGGGAGGAGGCGCTCGAGAACCTGCCCGAGGCGATCGAGGCCTACCGCTCGGTGCTCGAGCAGGACGAGCAGGATCCGGAGCCGCTCGCCGCGCTGGACCGCCTGTACACCCAGACGGGGCGCTTCGAGGACCTCTGCGCGCTCTTGCAGCGGCAGCTCGAGTTCGAGCGCGATCCGGTGATCCTCGTCGAGAGGAAGTACCGGCTGGGGACGATCCACGAGCAGAAGCTACGGGACCTGCCGACGGCCATCGACTTCTACGAAGAGGTCCTGGCGCGGAACCGCGACCACCTGCCTGCCATCGCGGCCCTGGAGCGGCTGGTCCTGGATCGCGACCAGCGTTTTCGCATCGCTCAGATCCTCGAGCCGGTGTACCGCGCGCAGGACGAGTGGGCCAAGCTGGTGGTGATCTACGACGCCCAGCTCGAGTTCATCGACGACCGGGATCGGCGGGTCGAGCTGCTGAAGGAGATCGCGCGCCTGCACGAGGAGCGGGGGGGCTTCGTGGAGCTGGCCTTCCGGGCGCTGGCGCGGGCCTTCGAGGAGCAGTTCGGCGACGAAGGGCTCCTGGCGGGGCTCGAGCGGCTGGCGGCTCGGCTCGGGAACTGGGGCGAGCTGGTCGCGCTGCTCGATCGGGGAGCGGCGGGCGATCACGACGCGGAGCTGCGGGCGCAGATCCACGCGCGCTCGGCGGAGCTGCGCGAAGCGTACCTCGGGGACAAGGTACAGGCGGTGGAGGCGTGGCGGCGGGTGCTCGCGGTGCGCGAAGAGGATACGCGGGCGCTCGACGAGCTCGTCCGACTCCTCGACGAGCTGGAGCGCTACGACGAGCTGGTGGAGATCCTGGCCCGGAAGGCCGACGTCACCGTCGACGGTGCGGCGCAGCGGGCGGTGTTCGCGCGTCAGGCGGAGGTGTTCGAGCAGAAGCTGAGCAGCCCCGAGCGGGCGATCGAGGCCTGGCAGAAGGCGCTGGCGATCGAAGAGGACTGGCCGGCGCTGGAGGCGCTCGACCGGCTCCACACGGTGACGGGGAACTGGGCGCGGCTCGTGGAGATCTGCAGGCGGAAGCTCGAGCTCGGGGGACGGCCCGAGGAGGAGCGAGGACTGCTCCTCCGGATGGCAGAGACCTACGAGACGCGCCTCGCGCAGCCTGCGGAGGCCATCTCCTCCTACGCCACGCTCGTCCAGCGCGACCCGGCGGATCGCGGCGCGCTGGAGGCGCTGGACCGCCTCTACACCCAGGAGCGGCAGTGGGTGGAGCTTCTGGAGATCCTGGACCTGAAGACGGGTCTCGCCGGCCCGTCGGCGGAGGCGTCGGGGCTCACCTTCCGCGCCGGCGCGGTCCTCTGGCACGAGCTCGGGGATCCCGGGGCAGCGATCGATCGCTTTGCGACCGTGGTGGCGGCGGATCCGCACCACGAGGCGGCGCGGGACGCGCTCGAGCAGCTCCTGCAGGACGAGGGGCACCGGGGGCGCGTGGCCGACGTGCTGGAGACGCTCTACGTGCGAACCGGGGAGATGGAGCGGCTGGCCGCAGTCCTCGAGGCGCGCCTCCGCGGGACCGAGGAGGTCGGGGCGCGGCTCTCGCTCCTGCGCCGGCTGGCGGAGCTGCGAGAGCTGCAGCTGGAGGATCCGCGGGGGGCGTTCGGCGCCTATCTGAGGGCCTTCGCCGAGGAGCCGGGCGATGACCGGGTACGCGCCGAGGTGGCTCGGCTTGCGGGAAGCCTGGGGTGTCACGACGAGCGGGCAGCGGCCTACGAGGAGCGCCTGACGGGCGTCTTCGACAGCGTGCTCGGGCGTACGCTGCACCTCGAGGCGGCCGCGCTGGCGGAGGAGCGGCTTGGAGACCTGGACGCTGCGGAGCGTCACTACCGCGCGGCTCTCGAGTGCGGCGGCGACGAGCTCGTGCCGTTGCGGGCCCTGGACGCGCTGCTCACGCGCCGGGAGCGGTGGGCTCCTCTGGCCGAGGTGCTCGAGCGGCTGGCGCCGCAGGTCGGAGGTGCCACCGAACAGGCCGAGCTACTGGCGCGGCTCGGGCGCCTGCGACTGGAACAGCTCCACGAAGTGCCCGGGGCCTTCGCGGCGCTCCGCGACGCGCTGGGGCGGGATCCTGCCCACAGTCAGGCCGCGGAGGTCATGGAGCGGCTCCTGAGCCACGACGCGCATCGCGTGGCCGTGCTGGACGTGCTGGAGCCGATTTTCGAGCAGGCCCGGCGCTTCGAGAAGCTGGTCGAGCTCCTCGAGGTGCGCCTCACCACGCTCGCGGCGTCGGAGGATCGGGTGGGGCTCCTCGAGCGCATCGGCTGGATCTGCGAGCAGGAGCTCGGGCAGCCGGCGCGGGCCATGGAGGCGCTCGGTCGCGCGCTGGCCTGCGACCCGGGAAACCTTCACCTGCTCGACGAGCTCGAGGCCCTGGCCGTGCAGCTCGGTCAGTTCGCGGGGCTCGTGGAGCTTGGGCGCCAGCTGCTGGCCCAGGGACTGGAGGCAGAGGCCGCGCGCGAGCTCGGATTGAGAATGGCCTCGCTCTGTCTGGACAAAGTCAGTGATCTTGCCGGAGCGGCCGAGATGTTTCGAGACGTGCTGGAGGTGTCGCCCGCGCACCCGACGGCGCTCGGAGCGCTCGAACGTATCTATCGCGCTACGGGCGAGACGGCTCGCCTGGCCGAGGTGCTCTGGCAGCGGAGCGAGGCGGAGTACGACGTGGCGCCGAAGCGCGGGCTCCTCGCCGAGGTCGCGCGGCTCAGGGAGGCGGCGCTCGACGATCCCGCCGGGGCGATCGTGGCGTGGCGGGCGATCCTGGACCTGGATGAGGGCGATGCCGACGCGCAAGAGGCGCTGGCGCGGCTCTACGAACAGAGCAAGCAGTGGGAGCTCTTCCTCGAGGCGCTGGAGCGGCAAATCCGCTACGCGGACCAGCCCGCGCGGCAGGTGGAGCTGCGTCACCGAGCGGCCGAGGCGGCGCTGACCCATTTCGGGGACGCGGACCGCGCGGTGGACTTCTATCGCGACGTGTTGGATCTGGATCCCGACGAGCCGGTCGCCCTGGCGGCGCTGCGGCGGATCTACTCTGAGCGCGAGGACTGGAGCTCGGTGGAGGAGATCCTGCTGCGGCAGCTCGAGCAACGGCAGGGGGAGGCGGCGCAGGCCCTGCGGGTGGAGCTCGCCGACCTGGCCGAACGGCAGGGGAACCTGGAGGGGGCAGCGGAGCAACTCCAACACGTGCTGCGCGCGGATCCCACGAGCGGCGTGGCCTGGGATCGCCTGGAGGAGGTGCTGCGTCGGGCGGAGAAGTGGCGCGACGCGGTGGAGCTGCTGCGGCGCCGGGCCGAGCAGCTCAGCCTGATGGACAACGAGGAGGCTGCCACGCAGTGCCTGCTGGCCGCGGCGCGCCTTTACACCCAGCAGCTCGAGGATCCGGAGGCTGCGGCGGGGATCCTGGAGAGTCTTCTGCGGCAGAACCCCCAGCACGTGGGGGCGCTATCGGAGCTCGCGAGGATCTACGAGGCCGGACAGCAGTGGCCGCGCTGCCTGGAGATCCTCGAGCAGGCGCGGGCGCTCGGACCGCAGGCGCGCGAGGCGGCAGAGCTGGAGCACCGGTTGGGGCGCGTGCGGAAGGAGCTGGGTGAGCCGGCCGAGAGGGTGCAGGCGCACTACGAGCGCGCCCTGGAGCTTGACCCCGAGAACGCCGATGCGGCCCGGGATCTCGAGGCGCTCGCGCGGCAGCGCGGAGACTGGGCGCGCGTCGCGAGCCTGCTCGAACGGCGCGCGGAGAAGGAGGGCGCCGCGGGCCAGCTCGAGCTCTTCCGCGAGCTCGGGCGGCTGTACGCCGAGAGGCTCGGTCGGCCGGATGCCGCGGCGAAGGCTCTGTCGCGCGCGCGAGAGCTCCGACCGGACGACGCGGAGATCCTGGCGGCGCTCGCGGAGGCCCACATCGCCGCGAACCGCCTGGACGAGGCGGCTCCGCTGCTGCAGGCCCTGATCGACAAGGCGGGCAGTCGGCGCAACCGCTCGGTGGCCCGCTACCATCACTTCCTGGGGGTGATAGCCGAGCGGGGCGGTGACCTGGCCGGGGCGCGCACGGCGTACGAGCAGGCCAACCGGGTGGACAGCACGTTTGCCCCGACGCTGGTGGCCCTCGGGACGCTCTACATGGCGCACGAGGAATGGGAGGCCGCGCGGCGGATCTACCGTACGATGTTGCTGCAGAACTCGGACGAGGGGGCCGGGGTGTCGCGGTCGGAGGTCTTCTATCGCCTGGGGCGCGTGCACGCGGCGCTGGGCGAGACGAGCAAGGCGCTGGGCATGTACGAGCGGGGTCTGGAGGCCGAACCCGGCCGCGCGGACCTGCAGGCCGCCATCGCGGAGCTCAAGGGGAGATAGGTGCGGCGGCGCCGCGCTGGGCGCCGTCGCAGGAGTCGGCGTATACTCGAAGATCATGGTGCGGAGCTTCCTCGCAACCGCTGCGGCTCTGGTCGCGCTCGCGTCCTCCTCGACGGGCGGTGCGGCTCCCGCGCGCGGGCCCACGGGACTCCAGCTCCAGAGCACTACCACCGGCGCCGAGGTGATCGTGGACGGACAGCTCGTCGGTCGCGTCCCGCTCCCCGAGGTGGTGCGTCTGAAGCCGGGCAAGCACACGCTGAAGCTGGTCAAGCCGGGGTACACGCAGTACCTGGACGTCTTCACCGTGACGCGGGGAAAGGTGACCACGCTGGACCTGGACCTGCTGCCGGTGGCGGGGATCCTCGAGATCCAGGCCCAGGTGTCCGAGGCGAAGGTCTTCGTGGACGGCAAGTTCGTCGGGACCACGCCGCTGCAGACCGAGGTTACGATGGGTAAGCGCGCGCTCCGCGTCTCCAAGGCCGGCTACTACGACTTCGTCGGCGAGCGGCAGGCCATCGCCGGCGAGGTGCTGCGCATGACGGTGCGGCTGAAACCGCTTCCCGTCGGCACCACCCCCTACCAGCCCGCGCCTCCACCGCCGCCGAAATGGTACGAGCGGTGGTACGTCTGGGCCGGCGCCGCGGGGGCGGCCACCGCAGCGACGGCGATCATCCTCGGCGTGACGCTCTCGCGCGGGGACCGCGTGGATCGCTTCGGGCCCGAGCACCGCTGGCGCGCGGAATAGCGTCGCGGCAGTCCCGCGCAACCTCACCGAGGGCAGCGTCGTAACGCCGTCCGTGCGGCGGCGCGGACGGGCCCCGCGGAGTCATTGCGGGCGGCCCGTCGGAGCGTGTCCAGGCTCGACGCGTCACACAGGAGCCCGAGGGCGTGCGCCGCTGCCGTGCGCAACGCGTCGTGGGGGTCGAGGGCCAGGGTGTCGGTCAGCGCGTGGGCTGCGTCGCTGCCGCCGGCTCGTCCCAGGGCCGCTGCCGCCGATCCGGCCACCTGCTCCGCAGCGTCGGAGTGCGGGGCCTCCGCGCGGAGCTCTCTGAAGAGGCGAAGGAGGGCGTCCCTGCGGGCGACCGCCGCCGCGTTCGGCAAGAGCGCCAGAGCTCGCGCGCGGACCGGCGGTCGGAGGTCGCGACGTCGGGCCAGAGCGAGGAGCTCGTCGTGGACGCTCGAGGCTCCGCAGCGCGCCCAGCTCGAGAGGGCCAGCTCGTCCAGCCCTGGGGGGCCCCGCTCCATCCTGCGGCGAAGGGCGGCCGCGCCCGCCGAGCCGCACTGCGTGCCCAGGGCCTCCGCCACCGCGCGCAGTACGAAGCTCCAGCGTTCCCGGTCGAGGAGCGCGGCGAGGGCCGGGCCCGCCTCGCGCGCGGGGGCTCGGGTGCCGAGGCCGCTGGCGGCGGCGGCGCGCACTCGGGGGTCCGGGTCGGAGAGAGCCGCCCGCAGGAGCGGCTCCACGGGGGCGCTCCTGCGACGCGCGAGCTGCTCGACGGCGGTCCAGCGCAGCACTGGGTCCCGATCTCGGGCCGCAGAGCGGAGCAGGCTCTCTGGCGCGAGGGGGTCGCAGCGGCCGAGCGCGTGAAGGATTCGGTAGCGCACCTCGAAGGAGGCGCTCCGCGCCCACAGCGTCGCGAGAGCTCGCGTCGCCACTGCACCGTCGGCGTCGGGGGGCGAGGCGCGCGTGGCGGCCAGGACGAGGTCGGCCCGGCGCGGCCCGTCGGGGGCAGCGAGGGCTGCGGCCAGCAGAGCCAGGGCGAGCTCTCCCGACCGGTTGGCGGCGAGGCCCTCGGTGACCGCGGCGCGCAGCACGGCGGGCCCGCGGCCCGCGAGGCGGAGCAGGAGCTGCCGGGTCGCGTCGCCGCCAAGGCGTCCGAGAGGCTGGGCGGCCTCGGCGCGCAGGTGAGCCGGCTGCGCCTCGTCCTCGACGAGCGCGGTGAGCGGTCCGACGGCGGCGGTCCCGAGAGCCGCCAGCTGCTCGAGCACCTCACGACGCGCAGCGGAGGGGAGGCGCGGCAGAGCGCGGACGAGCGGTTCCGCGGCGGCCGGACGGCCGAGATGCCCTAGCACGCTGGCCAGCCGGCGGAGCTCCTCGCCGCGGGCCGTCTCGAGGGCGGCGCCGAGGAGGGGGACTCCGCGATCGCCGAGCGTCGCCAGCACGCGCAGTGCCTCGTCACGGTGCGCTGCGCTCGACCCGGCGAGGTCGCGGGCCACCTGAGCGAGGCCCCCCTTCTGCTCGAGCTCGGTAAAGAAGCTCACCTCGGAGATGGCCGTACGCCCCGCGCCGGGCGCGCGTGCGAGGCGGCCCGGGTAGGTCTCTTCGACGAGCAGGGTGGCGCAGGTCGCGGCGGTGGGCCTGGGCAGCACGACGAAGTGCGGGCGCGTGCCTCCGGCAGCGAGCGGGTCCTTCGGAAAGACGATCCGGTAGCGCTCGGTCGGGGAGAGGAGCAGGAGGACCCGCTGGAGTCGATTGGCCGCGGCGAAGGCCCGGAGGTCCCGGGCGTCGCCGGGCAGCAGTCGCAGCGCCCGCAGGGCGTACGGGGAGGAGGGGCGGCGCGCGGTGAGGAACTGCCCGCGCCCGCGATCGCCCAGGTCCTCGCTCCACGCGGTCTCGGCGCGTCCGTCGGAGAGCTCGACCGGTGCCACGAGCTGCTCGGCGGACCGTCCGTCGCCGAGCTGCGTGGAGGCCGCGACGAAGCGGAAGGTGTTCACGGGCTCACCGTGCGCCTCGGGCGGCCGCTCGGGGACGGCGCGGAGCTCGGGGAGCCCCTCGAGGCGCGGCCGAATCGTCACCGGTCGGAACCGGCGAGTGGCGAAGTCGTAGAGCCGGGGGAAAAGCTGCACGGGCACACCGTCGCAGCGCGTGACGCCCTCGCGGCTCTGGTAGAGGAGCACGCCGCGGGCATCGACGCGCAGGTGTCGAGACCATTCGCGGTCGACGCCGACGGGGCCGGTGGTGTCGCCGAAGAGTCGTTCGGGCGAGGCGTCGAGGAGGTAGAGCAGCTCCGCACGGGACGGGCCCTGCCCCTCGACCACGACGTGGAGCAGCGGATGTCCCTGTACCGTGGGCCTTACGACGCGCAGCCGGCAGGGGCACCTGGGCAGGGCGAGGCGGCCGAGCGCGGCGCCCGCGTGCCGCACCGTGCCGTCGGCGGCGACGCTCACGCCGGCCGAGTGGAGTGGGAACGGGGGAGCCGCGGAGGCGGAAGGGGCCGCGAGGTAGAGCAGCCCGACCAGCGCGAGGAATCGCCGGCGCATCACTCGCCGAAGCGGATGCCCTGAGCCAGCGGAAGGTCCCGCCCGTAGTTGATCGTCGTGGTCTGCCGACGCATGTAGGCCTTCCACGAGTCGGAGCCCGCTTCCCGCCCTCCGCCGGTCTCCTTCTCGCCGCCGAACGCGCCGCCGATCTCGGCCCCGCTCGTGCCGATGTTCACGTTCGCGATGCCGCAGTCGCTGCCTTCGCAGGAGAGGAAGCGCTCCGCCGAGAGGAGGTCGCGCGTGAACATGGCCGACGAGAGACCCTGCGGCACGTCGTTCTGGATCGCGATGAGCTCCTCCACCGTGTCCGCCTCGATGAGGTACAGGATCGGGGCGAAGGTCTCGTGCTGCACGATCGGCAGCTCCGGACGCGCGCGGACGAGGGTGGGCTGCACGTAGCAGCGGCCGGGCATCCCCGTGGCCGCGCCGCCGCCGCAGAGGACCTCTCCCCCCTGGCTCTTGATCTGGTCCACGGCCCCGAGCATCCGGTCGACCGCGTCGCGGTCGATGAGCGGTCCCATCATCGTCTCGGGCGCGAGCGGGTTGCCCACCCGAACCTGCGCGTAGGCCGAGAGGAGGCGCGAGGTCAGCTCCTGCGCCACGGAGCGCTCGACGAGGAGCCTCCGCGTGGTCGTGCAGCGCTGGCCCGCCGTGCCCACCGCCCCGAAGAGGACGGCCCGCACGGCGAGGTCCAGGTCGGCGCTCGCGGTCACGAGGACGGCGTTGTTGCCGCCGAGTTCGAGGATTGTCCGCCCGAGGCGCGCTCCCACTACTTGCGCAACGCGCCGCCCCATGGCGGTGCTTCCGGTGGCGCTGACGAGCGGGATCCGTCCGTCGGCCAGCATGGGTTCGCCGACCTCCGCCAGGTCCCCGATGGCCAGGCAGAAGACCCCCTGGAGGCCGTGACGGTCCAGCACGCGGTTCACGATCTGCTGCACGGCGACGGCGGTGAGCGGCGTCTTGGGCGAGGGCTTCCAGATCACCGAGTCGCCGCAGACCGCGGCGATGGCTGCGTTCCAGGCCCAGACCGCGACGGGGAAGTTGAAGGCGCTGATCACACCGATCGGGCCGAGCGGGTGCCACTGCTCGTACATGCGGTGGAGCGGCCGCTCGCTGTGCATCGAGAGGCCGTAGAGCTGGCGCGAGAGGCCCACCGCGAAGTCGCAGATGTCGATCATCTCCTGCACCTCGCCCTCTCCCTCGGCGAGGATCTTCCCCATCTCCAGGCTCACGAGTCGGCCGAGGGGGGCCTTGGCGCGCCGGAGCTCCTCGCCGATCTGTCGCACCACCTCGCCCCGCTTCGGGGCGGGCCAGGCACGCCACCGCCGGAAACCCTCCTCCGCGGCCTCGACGATCCGCTCGTAGTCTGCGCGCCCGGCCTGCTGCACGCGGCCGAGCGGCCGGTCGTCCACCGGGGAGACCGACACGAGCTCCGCGCCGGAGGGGTGATCGATCCACGGGCCGAAACAGGCGCCCGAGCTGCGTTCTGCGATGCCGAGTTCCTTGAGGACGTCCTGCATGGGCAATCTCCGCGCGTCTGCCGCGACGCTAGCACAGCGGGGCAGACCGGTCACCTGGGCCCGCGGCGATGGGGAGGCTCCACGCGATGCGTCCCTTGCGCTGGCGCACCGGTCGAGCTAGACCCCTTCGGCCCATGAACGGTCTACGCACCGAGGACTTCGACTTCGCGCTCCCCGAGGGGGCGATTGCCCAGACCCCCGCGGCTAGGCGGGACGACGCGCGCCTTCTGGTGCTCGATCGTCGCACGGGCGCGGCGAGCCACCACGGGGTCCGCGAGCTGCCGGAGCTCCTGCCGAAGCCGAGCCTCCTCGTCGTGAACGACTCGCGCGTCTTTCCCGCTCGGCTCGTGGGGCGGCGCGCAAGCGGGGGCCGCGTCGAGTTCCTGCTGGTCGAGGAGCTTGGCCCCGGTCGGTGGCGCTGCATGCTGCGCAGCTCGAAGCCGCTGCGCTCGCAGGAGGTCGTGGGAGTGCCGCCGCGCGCCCCCGACGCGCCGACGCTCGAGGTGCGGCTGGCGACGGAACCCGACCAGGGGCGCGCCGAGATCGAATTCGACCCGCAGCTCCCCGTCGGAGGGTACGGGAGCGTGCCCTTGCCTCCCTACATCCGGCGGCCCGCGGAGAGCATCGACGGCGAGCGCTACCAGACGGTCTACGCGCGCGCCGAGGGGTCGGTCGCGGCCCCAACGGCGGGTCTGCACTTCACCCCGGCGCTCCTCGACCAACTGGAGGAGGCCGGCGTTCGCCGCGTATCGGTGACGCTGCACGTGGGCCCCGGCACCTTTGCGCCCGTGCGAGCCGCGTCGGTGAGCGAGCACCGCCTTGAGCCGGAGCGCTACGAGCTCACGGGCGGGACGGCCGAGGCGGTGCACCGGGCGCGAGCCGAAGGCCGCCCGGTGGTGGCCGTCGGGACCACCGCCGTCCGGGTGCTCGAGGCCACGGGCGGCGCCGCGGGGAGCGGGCGCACGGGCCTCTTCATCGCCCCGGGTCACGCCTTCCGCGTGGTGGACGCGCTCCTGACCAACTTCCATCTGCCGCGATCCACGCTGCTCATGCTCGTCTGCGCCTTCGCGGGGCGCGAGCCGGTGCTCGCGGCGTACGCCGAGGCCGTGGCGCGGGGTTACCGTTTCTACAGCTATGGCGATGCCATGCTGATTCGCTGAGGAGCCTCCGTGCGTCTGTCGCTCAGTTTGCTGGCCCAGGACGGTCACGCGCGCGCCACCCGGGTGGTGCTTCCGCGCGGCGCCTTCGAGACCCCCGTCTTCATGCCCGTGGGGACGCAGGGGACGGTCAAGGCCATGCACCCCGTCGAGCTCGAGGCGCTCGGCGCGCAGGTGATCCTCTGCAACAGCTATCACCTCTATCTCCGGCCGGGGGCCCCGCTCGTGGCCAAGCTCGGGGGCCTCCACGCCTTCACGGGCTGGCCCGGTCTCATCCTCACCGACTCGGGGGGGTTTCAGGTCTTTAGCCTGAGGGACCTGGCGCGCATCGACGACCAGGGCGTGACCTTCCGGTCTCATCTGGACGGCTCGTCCCACGCGCTCTCGCCCGAGTCGATGATGGAGGTGCAGGCGGCGCTCGGCCCCGACATCGCCATGGCCTTCGACCAGTGCCCTCCGAGCCAGGCCCCTCGCGCCGCGGTGGAGGAGGCGCTCGAGCGGACCACGCGCTGGGCCAAACGGTGCGTCGGGCAGCCTCGCCCCGCGCACCAGGTGCGCTTCGGGATCGTGCAGGGCGGCCTGCACCTGGACCTGCGACGCCGCCACCTGGAGGAGATCGGGGCGCTCCCCTTCGAAGGGATCGCGCTCGGCGGGCTTTCGGTTGGCGAGCGTCCCGAGGAGATGCATCGGGTGCTCTCGGAGATCGTGCCGGCCATGCCGGTGGACCGCCCGCGCTACCTGATGGGGGTGGGGCGCCCGGAGGATCTCGTGATGGCCATCGGGGCGGGCGTCGACATGTTCGATTGCGTCATGCCCACGCGGAACGCGCGCAACGGGCAGCTCTTCACGCGCGAGGGGCGCATCGTCATCTCCAACGCCCGGTTCCGCGACGACCCGCGGCCGCCCGACGAGACGTGCGCCTGCGGAACCTGCCGGACCTTCAGCCGGGCCTATCTCCGGCACCTCTTCGTGGCCAAAGAGATCCTTTATAGTAGGCTCGCCACGGCGCATAACCTGTATCAGGTTCTCCGGCTCGTCGCGGAGGCGCGAGACGCTATCCGGCAAGGGCGTTTCGCGGCGTTTTCCAGGGACTTCTTTGCGCGGCGAGGGCAGGAGGAGGCCGACGGGTCGGCCGCATAGCCCGAAGATAACTCCGGTTGACCGGCCCCTGGCGATTTGTTAGACAATCGCGTCCCGCGGCCTGGGAAGGGCGGGGCCACCGTTTTCACCATGATCGTCCGAAGATATCCCCCAAGGGGGGCCGAGGACGACTGCCAAGACTCTGGAGGTCGTTGTGTCTGAGCTTCCTTGGATCACCCTGCTCGCCCAGGCCAAAGGGCCCGGCGGCGGGAGCCCGGTCCCCGGCTGCGGGGGCGGGGGCATTCAGCAATTCGCGCTGATGATCATCATGTTCGTGGTCTTCTACTTCCTGCTCATCCGGCCGCAGCAGAAGCGGGCGAAGGAGCACCGCGAGATGCTCGCGAACCTGAAGCGGGGGGACATGATCGTCACCAACGGTGGGATGATCGGCAAGATCACCGGCATCACGGACCGGATCGTCACGCTCGAGGTGGCGGAGAAGATTCGGCTGCGGGTGATGCGGACGCACATACTGGGCAAGCAGACGGACGGCGAGACACCCGACGCGCCGCCGCCCGAGGCGTGAGAAACGGCACCGGGCCGAGGACGCGATGTCCCTCCGGCGCGTGGCGGAGCAGTCGTCGAACCGATCGGATGGCGCGCTAGGGCCATCGAACACCGAGGAAGGCCAAGGCGCCGTGAACGCGACGCCGGCTCATTCTCGACGACGTCACGGTAAGCACAATGGAACGAAGCTGGTGGTGGAAGACGATCGGCATCCTGCTGCTGACGGTCCTGTCGGTGGCCTACCTCGTGCCCACATTCTTGGGCGAGGAGAAGCTGCCGCCGTGGCTTAGCAAGCACATCAAGGGCAAGCTGCAGCTCGGCTTGGACCTCCAGGGCGGGATCCATCTCGTCTACGAGGTTCAGGTGGACAAGGCGGTCTCCGACAAGGCGGACCGGCTGGCCACCGACCTCGAGGAGCGGCTGCGCAAGGACAAGAAGGTCGAGGCCACCGCCACGCGGGAAGGTCGCGGCGACATCGTCCTCACGTTCAAGCAGGCGAAGGACCTCGCCGCGCTCGACAAGAAGTTCATGGACGACTACCGCACGAACCTCGACGAGGTGGAGCGGAGCAACGCCAAGGCGACGGTGCGGCTGCGCCTCGACGAGGATTACCTGAAGGAGGTGCAGGAATACGCCATCCGGCAGGCGATCGAGACCATCCGCGGACGCGTGGACGAGTTCGGCGTGGCCGAGCCGACGATCCTGCGCAAGGGGCGCGACATCGTGGTGGAGCTGCCGGGCCTCACGGAGAAGCACTTCGAGCGGGTGAAGGACGTCATCGGCCGCACCGCCCAGCTCGAGTTCAAGATCCTCGACGACGAGGGGAACTTCATCGAGCAGGCCGCCGGCAAGCTACCGAAGGGGAGCGCCATCAAGCTGCGGCAGGAGAGCTACGACGGCAAGCAGCACGGGTCGGTCAGCTACGCCTTTCTCGAGTCGAAGGACAAGAAGGCGCTCGAGCAGTTCCTCGAGAGCCTGCCGAAACTCGGGCTTCCCGTGCCCAAGGATCACGAGATCCTCCTCGGTTCCGAGCAGGCGCAGGACGACAAGGGGAACAAGCTGCCCGAGAAGACCTGGGTCACGCACTACCTGAAGCGCCGCACCGAGCTCACCGGCGAGTACCTCACGGATGCCGAGGTCCAGTGGGACCAGCAGACCGGTCGTCCCGAGGTCGGCCTGACCTTCGATCGCAACGGCGCGTCGCTCTTCGAGCGCGTCTCCGGCGACAACATCGGGCGGCGCATGGCCATCATCCTCGACAACAACGTGAACTCCGCCCCGGTGCTGCAATCCAAGATCAGCGGCGGTCGGGCGCGCATCACCCTCGGCGGGTTCAAGCCGCCGCACGAACTGATGGAGGAGGCGAAGGACCTGGCCGGCGTGCTGCGGAGCGGCGCGCTGCCGGCTCCCTTGCGGAAGACCTTCGAACAGCAGGTGGGTCCGACGCTGGGCAAGGACGCCGTGGACAAAGGGAAGATGATCTTCCTCGTCGGCGGCGGCATCGTCGCGCTCTTCATGCTGTACTACTACCGGGGCGCCGGCTTCATCTGCGACCTGGCCCTCGTGCTGAACGTCCTCTACATGCTGGCCATCATGGCGGCGTTCAACGCCACGCTGACGCTGCCCGGCATCGCCGGCTTCGTGCTCACCATAGGCATGTCAGTGGACGCGAACGTGATCATCTACGAGCGCATACGAGAGGAGATGGCCATCGGCAAGAGTCCGCGGGCAGCGGTAGAGGCGGGCTACACGAGAGCCTTCTGGGCCATCTTCGACGGGCAGCTCACCACGGCGATTGCCGGCTTCGTGCTCCTGCAGTACGGCTCGGGACCCATCCGAGGTTTTGCCCTCACGCTGCTCATCGGCATCGTGACGTCGATCTTCACCGGCGTCTGGGTGACCCGGATGATGTTCGATTTCGTCGTCGGGAAGTTCAAGCCCAAGACGCTGAGCATTGGATAGAGGGACGCACGATGGCCCAGTGGATTAAATCGAATCTCAACGTCGACTTCGTCGGACGAGCCAAGTTCTTCGGCGGGGTGTCCGTGGTCGCGATCCTGGTCAGCCTCGGTGCGCTGGTAGCTAACTGGATCATTCGTGGCGACGCGCTGAACTACGGCACCGACTTCAAGGGCGGAACCCAGATCCAGATCGAGTTCGCGAAGGCCGTGCAGGCGGGGGAGGTGCGTCACGCGCTCGAGGCGGGAGGGTTTCCGGGGGGCGAGGTGGTCAAGATGGAGGACGCCGCCCGCCCGAACCTCTTCATGCTGCGGCTCGCTCAGGTGGTCGCGTTCACGGCGGCCGACCAGGAGCGCGCGCGCGAGGCGGTGAAGAAGGCCTTCGGGAACAAGCTGCGACGTTTCGACTACGGCACCGAGGGGGACCGCATCTACCTCGCCTTCAAGGAAGAGCCTGCGGCGGGTAAGACCCCGGAAGCCCCGCAGACGCCTCCCGCGTCGGCGCCGGCGAGCCAGGCGGCAGCGACGCAGCCGGCGAGCGCCCCGGCTGCCGCGGTGACGCCGAAGAAGCCCGACGCCACCCTGGAGACGGCGACAACCGACGCCATCCGCGCGGCGTTCAAGGGGGTGAACATCAGCGTGGCGCAGGTGCAGCGTTTCGGGCGACCCGAGGACCATAGCTACGAGGTGACCCTGGGCGGGCTTGGCGACGCGGTGCGAAAGGGCTTCGAGTCGAAGCTCGGGGCAGGGGTGATCAAGGACATTCCCCAGGTCGAGTCGGTGGGCGCCAAGATGGGCAAGCAGCTCCGCGACGACGGCATCAAGGCCATTATCTACTCGTTGCTCCTCATCCTGGTCTACATCGCCTTCCGCTTCGACTTTCGCTACGCCCCGGGTGCCGTCGTGGCGCTCATGCACGACGTGATCATCGCCACGGGGGCCGTGGCCATCACCTGGACCGAGTTCTCGATGCCCGTTCTGGCCGCGCTGCTGACCATCGCCGGCTACTCGATCAACGACACCATCGTCATCTTCGACCGCATTCGCGAGAACATGGGCCGGCATCGCGATCGGAAGTTCGGTGTGCTCGTCAATACCTCTCTGAACGAGACGATAAGCCGCACGATCCTGACCTCCCTCACCGTGTTTCTGACGAGTATCGCGATCTGGGTCTTCGGCACCGGAGCGCTCAAGCCCTTCGCCTTCTGCCTGTCGGTCGGTCTCGTCGCCGGAACGTACTCCACTATCTTCATCGCCAGCCCGCTGCTCATCGTCATCCACGAGCGCTTCGTCAAGAAGCCGGCCACCGCCCGTTAGATCACCGGCGCTGGCGTGCCTCGGCCTCCTCGGGCTCTCTGGCAGCTCCGCCACGCCGACGCACAGGCGGTAGGAGAGCTCGAGCGCGCGCTGGGGCTACCCACGATTCTGGCCCAGGTGCTGGTCGGGCGGGGGCTCGACGAGGCCGACGCCTGTCGAAGGTACCTCGAGCCGCGCCTCTCGG
This sequence comes from Deltaproteobacteria bacterium, assembly GCA_020848905.1. NCBI lineage: Bacteria > Pseudomonadati > Myxococcota > Myxococcia > Deltaproteobacteria bacterium. Next base: position 309,218 of record JADLHG010000042.1, on the reverse strand, counting down.
ACCTGGATTCTCCCGCGGGGATGGCGGACCTGGACCGGGCCGTCGAACGGCTGGCCGCAGCGCTCACGCGGGGCGAGCGCATCGGCATCTTCGGCGACTACGACGTGGACGGGGTGACCTCGGCCGCGGTGCTCGGAGACTACCTCCGGCGGTGCGGTGCGGCGCCCCTGGTGCGCGTCGCCCGACGGGACGAGGGGTACGGCTTCCAGGTGGAGCATGCCGAGGAGCTTGGCCGTGGGGGGTGCGAGCTGCTCGTGCTCACAGACTGCGGGACCAGCGACCACGCGGCCGTCGCCCGCGCGACCGAGCTCGGCATGGACGTCATCGCGGTGGATCACCATCGCGTGACGGAGGGGAGCTGGCCCGGGTTTGCGCTCGTGAACCCGCAGCGGCCGGGGTGCGCGTTCGCGTACAAGGGACTTTGCTCGGCCGGCCTGGCCTTCTACGTGGCGGCAGCGCTGCGACGGCTCGTCGGGGCGTCGCGCGGGGACGTTCCGGACCCGCGAGACCAGCTGGACCTCGTGGCGCTCGGAACCGTCGCGGACGTGGCTCCGCTGACGGGCGTGAACCGGATCCTCGTCGCGCGGGGCCTCGAGCTGCTCGGGAGAACGACGCGTCCGGGGCTGCGCGAGCTCCTGCGGCTGGCGGAGATCGTCGGGCGAGCGCCGACGGCGGAGGACGTCGCCTGGCGACTGGCGCCCCGCCTGAACGCGCCCGGTCGCCTGGGAGCCGCCCAGCTCGCGTTCGATTGCCTCTGGCACGAGGACCGGCAGCAGGCGGAGGCGAGCGCGCGTCGGTGTCACGAGCTCAACGAGGAGCGGCGGGCGCTGCAGGCGAGGCTCCTCGTCGAGGCCACGGCCCAGGCCGAGGCGCAGGTCGCGCTGGGGAGGGCGTTTCTGCTCGTGAGCGGGGACGATTGGCATCCCGGGGTCGCGGGGATCCTTGCCGGGCGGCTGGCGGACCGTTTTGGCCGACCGGCGGCGGCGGTGGCGTTTCAAGGCGACCGCGGGCGGGGGAGCGTGCGTGGCGCGCGCGGCGTGGACCTCGTACCCGTGCTGAGCGGCTGCGTGGCGCACCTCGAGAAGTTCGGCGGGCACGCCCAGGCGGCGGGCTTTTCGCTGCGGCGCGAGTCTCTCGAGGCGCTCGCGGACGCGCTCCACGAGGGGATGGCGGGTCAGGTGCCCGAGGCGCCGGTCCTGGAGCTGGACGGAGAGGTGCGACTCTCCTCGGTGGACGAGCGGCTGTGCGCCGAGCTCGGTCGGCTCGCGCCGCACGGGGAGGGGAACCCCGAGCCCATCTTCCTCGGGCGAGGCCTGACGGTACAGTCGGCGCGCGTGGTCGGAGGCGGCCACCTGCGCCTGCAGCTCAGGCAAGGCGAGGTCGTGCGCGACGCGATCGGCTTCGGTTTGGGTGACCGACTCGGCGCCCTGCCGCCACGGGTCGACGCCGCCTTCGCCCCGGGCATCGACACCTATCAGGGGCCCCGGCTCCGGCTCCGCTGCGTGGACCTCGCGGCGGAGGGGGAGAACCTGCCCGAAGGAGGCGCGGCATGAACGAACCCGGCAACGGCGGTCCACCGCGCGAGGTGGAGGACGAGGAGCAGGGGGAGCCTCTGCCGCCCATCACCCTCGACCGGCACCTGCATCGGCGGCGCGGCAGCCGCGTGGCGTGGGCGCAGCTCTTCACCTTGCTCATGATGCTGGTCGCGCTCGTCCTGCTCGTGGTCTACAAGGAGCGCTGCACCCAGATGGTCACCGACTTCGTGACGACGATGAGCGGTGGCGCAGGGGCGGGATCAGGGCCGGGATCGGGATCGGGCGCGAAGTGAATCCTGGGCCCGCTTTGACTTGACACCTCGACGGGCGGGGGAGTAAAGGGTCAGCCATCCCTTGTCGCGCGGTCGGTACGGTTCAGACGGTTCAGACGGCTTCGGTAGCTGCTCCTCATGCGCGTGCTCACGTTGATCTGGAACCGCCTCCTCTCCTGCTGACGCTCCCCGCTCACGTTGTTCTCCGAGCTGTGTGGGCCGTACCGGCCGCGCGACCTATCGCCTAGTCTTCGATGCCGCTGGCCGCCGATGCTTCCTCGTGGGTGCTCGTGTCGTCCGGCGAGCTCTCGGGCGACCGGTGGGTCGCTCCCGTCGTGGAGGCGCTGCGAAGCGAGGCGCCGAAGCTGCGCTTCTTCGGGGCCGGGGGGCCCGAGAGCGCGGCGGCCGGAGTGGAGCTCCGTCACCGGGTCGAGCGGCTGGCGGTCGCGGGGTTGACCGAGGCGCTCGGAGGGTTCGGCGCGGCCGCGCGGCTCGTGGCAGACCTCGCGCTGGAGGCCGCACGGCGTCGGCCGGTGCTCGCCCTACTCGTGGATTACCCGGGAGCTCACCTTCGGCTCGCTCGCGCGCTCAAGCTGCTCGGCGTGCCCGTGCTCTACTACGTCGCCCCGCAGAGGTGGGCCTGGCTCGGCTTCCGCGCTCGTCCCCTGCGTCGCCTCGTGGACCGGCTGGCGGTGATCCTCCCCTTCGAAGAGGCCTGGTTCCGGGGCCGGGGAGTGCCCGCCGTATTCGTCGGGCACCCCTTGCGCGACCTCTTTCGCCAGGAGCCGCGCGAAGCGGCCCGACGGTCGCTCGGACTCGACGCGCGGCCGGCTCTCGCGTTGCTCCCTGGTTCGCGCGAGGGCGAAGTGCTCCGGCACCTTCCAGCACTGCGCGCCACGGCTACGGCTCTCGGTGCGAGCGTGCAGAGCTTTGTCGTCTCGCCCGGAGGAGCGCACCGCGCACTCTGCGAGCGGCTCGCGCCGGAGCTGCCTCGCGCCGAGTCTGCCGCGGCGTTCGGGGCGGCGGACGCGGCGATCTGCGCGGCGGGGACCGCGACCCTCGAGCTCGCCCTGGCCGGCGTGCCGACGGCGGTGGTCTACCGCGTCTCGAGGACCACCCACGCCGTGGCGCGGCGCCTCGTGAAGGTCCCCTACCTCGCGTTGCCCAACTTGCTCCTCGACGAGGAGCTCTGCCCGGAGCTCCTGCAGGAGGAGGTCTCTCCCGAGCGGCTGGTGCGCGAGATGCGCCGCTTGCTCGAGCCGGCCTCGGCCGAGCGGGCGCGTCGGGGGGCGGAGCGCGTGGCCCGCTGTCTGGGTCCACCCGGGGTGGCGCAGCGCGTCGCCCACCTGGCCCGCGAGTTGTTTCGGGCCCCCACTGAAGGCTCGCCTTGTGCGCGTCGGGCGCGCAGGTTATAGTTTTCTGCACTACATATCCAGTTGGCACGATGCGCGTATTGAAGGCTCGGTTCAGAGACAAACAAGGTTTTCTTGAGGCCTACCGGGAAGAGCTGGATGGCGGAGGCGTGTTCTGCCCTACAACGCATCCGCTACAAGAAGATGAGCCGGTGGTCATCGAGCTGCACTTCCCGGAGCTGCCCAACAAGATGATGCTGCGCGGGGTCGTCCGTTCCTGGCGGGCGGCGCTGCCTCGCTTGGGAATCCGCGCCGGCGCGGTCGTGGCGTTCGACGGCGCGGACGCCGAGAAGCGGGACTTCGTCATGGCCGTGGCCGCGGGGCACCGACCCGCAGCCGTGAAGCGGCGACACCCTCGGGTCCCCGTGGACTTCGAGATACGATGGCGCCGCGCGAACGCCCCGGACTCGGCGGGGGGAGAGCTCGGGGACATCAGCATCGGCGGCGCGCAGCTCGTCACCGAAGAACCCCTGACGATCGGCGACGAGATCGTCGTCGAGCTCAAGACCCCCGGCGGGGCGCACCCGATCTCCATCGCGAGCAAGGTCACCTGCCGCACCCCCACCGGCTACGGCCTGCGCTTCATCTACCGCGACGGAGGCGGCTCTCGCCGGCTGCGCGAGGTGGTGCGTCGCCTGATCGCGCAGGTCCCCGGGTAGCACGCGGTCGCGCGACCGATCGGCGCTCTACACGGTGCTTGCCGTGGCAGCGGTGTCGTCTCTATGATGCGCCGCCATGTCCGACGGAATCCTGATCATCGTCCCGACGTACAACGAACGAGACAACCTGGGGCCGATCACGGCCCAGATCCTCGAACAGCTCCCCGAAGCGCATCTGCTCGTCGTGGACGACAACTCCCCCGACGGCACGGGCGAGCTCGCGGACGAGCTCGCGCGCGCGGACGGGCGGGTGCACGTGCTCCACCGCCCGGGGAAGCAGGGCCTCGGGCGCGCCTACCTCGCCGGATTCCGCTGGGGGCTCGAGAGATCCTACGAGTACCTCGTCGAGATGGACGCCGACTTCTCGCACGACCCGCGCTACCTGCCGCAGCTCGTGGCGCGGGCACGCGCCGGGGCGGATCTCGTGCTCGGGTCGCGCTACGCCGCGGGCGGCGGGACCGAGAACTGGGGCCTCGTCCGACAGATGATCAGCCGCGGGGGGAGCCTCTACGCGCGCACGGTGCTCGGCGTGCGGGTGCGGGACCTGACCGGCGGCTTCAAGTGCTTCCGTCGCCGCGTCCTCGAGACGCTGGACCTCGAGGGGGTGAGGTCCGAAGGGTACGCCTTCCAGATCGAGATGACCTACCGCGCGCTGAAGCAGGGCTTCCGCGTGGAGGAGCTGCCGATCGTGTTCGTGGACCGTCGCGTCGGACAGTCCAAGATGTCGCGCAAGATCTTCGCCGAGGCGGTGTGGATGGTCTGGCGCCTGCGCCTCACGGTGCGCGGCAAGTGACCCGGCGGTCGGTGCGTTCGCGGAGACCTCTCGAGGGTCTGCTCCGCCCGCACCGAGGCCGCCTGCTCCTCGGGGCCCTCTGCGCGGGCGCCACGGCCGTGGCGGGCGGACTCTACGCCTACCTGACGGGGCCGCTCCTCTCCCTCGTTCTCACCGGCGGTGCGCGGGGGCGCGAACCCTTCCTGCAGCTCGTGCCGGCGACGCTGCGCGAGGCGCTCCCCACGACGGGCACTCTGGCGCTGGTGGCGGCGTTCCTCGTCGGGCTGGCGCTCGTCAAAGGGGGGGCGCAGCTCGGGCAGACCTACCTGCTAGACGGCACGGCGGAGCGGGTGGCGCACGCGTTGCGGACGCGGCTCTTCGACCATCTCGTGCGTCTCCCTTTCGGCGTGCACGCGCGGCTCTCGTCGGGGGACCTCCTCGTGCGCTTGGTGGACGACGTGCAGAAGGTCCAGAGCGCCGTGCTCGGGCCGCGGCTCACGCTGCTCAAAGAGGGGCTGGCCGCGCTGGCGCTGCTCGCCGTCGCGCTCCGGGTCGCGCCCGGGCTTGCCGCGGTGACGCTGCTTCTCGTCCCGGCCGTCGGGCTCGGGGTGGGGCTTCTCGCCCGTCGCGTGAAGCGTTCGAGCGCGGAGGGGCAGTCCGCCCTCGGTGCGCTGGCCGCGCGGGCCCACGGGAGCCTCGCGGCCATTCAGGAGGTCAAGAGCTGCGGCGCCGAGGAGCGGGTGAGCCGGGCGATCGCGGACGCGAGTCGCGGGGCCCTCCGGTCGGCGCTCGAGCGCGTGCGCCTGCGCGGGCTGGGCCCGTGGCTGAACGAGGTGGCGGCGGCGCTCGGCCTCGCGGCCGCGCTGCTCTGGGCCGGGACGCAGGTGCGCCGAGGCGCGTTGGCGCCGGAGAGCCTGGTCTCGTTCGTGACCGCGGTGCTCCTGCTCTATCGCCCGCTCAAGTCGCTGGGCCAGGCGTGGCACCAGCTCGCGGCGGGCCGGGCGAGCCTCGACCGCCTGGCGGAGCTCCTCGGGCTCCCTGCCGAGGAGGGGGGGGATGCGCAGCACGAGCCGGGCTTGCCCCCGCTCCGCCGCGCTCTCGAGGCGCGGGAGCTCGTCTTCGCCTACGCGGACGGGCCGTCGGTCCTGCAGGGCGTCTCGCTCGAGCTGCGGGCGGGGGCGCTGCTGGCCCTCGCGGGTCCCTCCGGGGCGGGGAAGAGCACGCTCGTCCGCCTGCTCGCCGGGCTCGAGCGTCCCGGCGGCGGGTCTTTGACCTGGGACGACCTTCCGCTCGGCGAAGTGTCGTTGGCAGCGCTCCGGGCGCGCGTGGGGCTCGTTCCGCAGCGGCCGCTGCTCCTCGACGGCACGCTTGCGGAGAACCTTCGCTTCGGGGCCCCTCACGCCGACGACGAGGAGCTCCGCGCGGCGCTCGGCGCCGCCGGTCTGCGCGACTGGATCGCGCGTCTGCCGGAGGGGCTCGCGACCCGCCTCGGGGCCGGAGGGCAGGGGCTGAGCGGGGGAGAGCTCCAGCGGCTGGCTCTCGCGCGGGCCCTCCTGCGGCGACCTTCCGTCTTGCTCCTCGACGAGCCGTCGTCGGCGTTGGACGAGGAGCACGAACGCGCTCTCATCGAGACGGTGCGGGCGCTGGCGCGCGAGCGCGCGGTCCTGGTCGTCAGTCACCGGGCATCGCTCCTCGAGCGGGCGGACGAGGTGCTCTGGATCGAGGAGGGGCGCCTGCGCCGTCGAGGGCCGCCGCGTGGCGCGGCCGCTCTTGGCGAGGAGGCGCGGGGTAGTCCAGAATAGGCAGAGATGCGCACTCGGCGCGGCAAAGTCCTGCGCGGCCTTCTGCCCGCGCTCGCGATCATCGCGCCGGCCACCACCTTGGCAGTGCTCGGCCTGCGTGCGTATCGCGCGGAGGCGCTGCTCCTGCGGGAGCGCTTCAAGCAGGATCAGGCGGCCATCGTGCGCCTCGTCGCGGGGCGCCTAGGCGAGGAGGCGCGCAAGGCGCTCGAGGAGCTCGCCGAGCGCTCGCGGCACCGGGACCTCGACGACGAGCTGGCGGCGCGCTTCGTTGGTGCGCACCCCGTGGCCCGGCACGTCTTCCTCCTGCGCGGAGGGCAGCTCGTCTACCCCGCGAGCGTGCGCCCCGCGTGGGGGCGGAGCTGGGAGCGGCGTACGGAGCTCTCGCCGCACCTCGTCTCGGAGCTCGACGTGCGGAACTACGTGGTGCGGCTGCGGGAACAGCGCCGGCAGGGAGAGCTGGTCGGCCGCGCGCTCTCGGCCGAATACCGCCGGGAGCTGCCGAGGGCCGCACAGCTCTACCGGCAGGCCTCCCGCGGCGAGGGGACACCTGCGGCGCAAGCGCTCCTCGGCCTGGCGCGCGTCGCGCGGCGGCAGCAGGATGGCCCGCTCGCCGACCGCGTCTACGCCCAGCTCAAGGACCGCTTCGAGCTGGTGCAGGATGGGGAGGGGACCGCGTACGGCCTGCTCGCCGACGTGGGGCGCGCCGAGCTCGGGCCGCTCCGTCGGGTGCTGGCCCTCCACGGCCAGCTCCTGCGCGGGGAGTACTTCACCTCGACCGCCAGCCGCCGCTTCTACCTCGGGTGGGTGCTCGACCGCCTCGACGCGGCGTCGCGTCGGGGGGACCGGACGTTGCGCCCCGAGGTGGTGCGGCACATCCGGCGGCAGACCGAGGCTCTCTTCGCGGCCGACCGCTTCGGGACGCAGCTTCGCCGCTATGGCTTGAGCGAGCTCCAGGCGCAGGCGAGCCCCGCGGTGCGCGGCATGGCCCTCGACCGGCAGACCTTCCTGGTTCTGCGGCGCCAAGGGGACCAGGTGCTGGGCTACGCGGTATCGGAGGGCTTCCTCGGCGCGCGCGTGGCCAAGCAGGTGGCCGCGGTGGGGCAGCGGGACCAGGGGCTCCGGCTCGTGCTCCACCGCGTGGGCGAGGCGCCTCGCCTGGGGTCGGAGCAGCTCCTGCACTCGGCCTTGCTCGAGCCCCCGCTCGGGCACTGGGCCGTGCACGCGCTCGTCCCCACCTCGGACCCCGTCGGCGGGATCGACCGCCGCAGTCAGATGCGGCAGCTCGGCATGATCGTGGGGCTGATCTTTGTCCTCGCGGGGGGGCTCTTCCTGACCTATCGAGGCGTCCGGCGCGAGTCCGATCTCGCGCAGCTCAAGAGCGACTTCGCTTCGAACGTGTCGCACGAGCTCAAGACCCCGCTGACCTCGATTCGTATGTACGCCGAGATGCTGGAGCAGGGGATCGCCGCGAGCCCGGAGGATCAGCGCCGGTACCAGGGGGTGATCATCCGCGAGTCGGAGCGACTCGGACGCCTCATCGCCAACGTGCTCGACTTCTCGCGCATCGAGCGCGGGACGCGGCGCTACGACCTGGTCCCCGCGGACCTCGGACTCATCGCCGTCGAGGCCATCGAGACCTTCAGGCGCCTGTCGGAGGGGGAGGCGGTCCAGATCGGCGTCGAGCTCGACGAAGGCCTGCCGCTCGTCGTCGCAGACCGCGAGGCAGCGGTGCAGTCGATCCTGAATCTGCTCTCGAACGCGGCGAAGTACTCGCGCGGGGCGCCGCGCATCGAGGTGCGTTCGGTGCGGCGGGCCGATGCGGTGGGGGTTCGCGTGCGCGACGAGGGGATCGGGATCCCGGCCGGGGAGCAGCGGCGCATCTTCGAGGACTTCTATCGCGCGCCCCAGGCCCGGGAGGTGGGCGTGGAGGGGACGGGGCTCGGTCTGGCGCTCGTGCGTCGCCACATGAAGGCCTGCGGTGGTAGCGTGGAGCTTGCGAGCGCCGTGGGGCAGGGCAGCACCTTCACGCTGTGGTTTCCTTTATCGCCGGCGCTGCCGGCGTCTCAGGAGGTGGGGCTTGTCCACGATTCTGGTCATTGAGGACGACAGCTCCATCCGGGTCGGCCTGGTCGAGACGCTGCGCGCCAAGGGCTACCAGGTGAACGCCGCGGCACGGGGGGGGGAGGGGCTCGCGCTCTGCGCTTCGTCTCCGCCCGACCTCGTGATCCTGGATCTGATGCTCCCCGACATGGAGGGCTTCGAGGTCTGCCGCCAGCTCAAGGGGTCGCCCCAGGCGGACGTCCCGGTGATCATGCTGACCGCGCGGGGAGCGGAGCTGGACCGGGTGCGTGGGCTCGAGCTCGGCGCCGACGACTACGTGACCAAGCCCTTCAGTCTGATGGAGCTGCTCGCGCGGATCGGCGTGGTGCTCCGCCGCAGCGGACGCGGACGGCCGATGGAAGGGGGGATCGAGGAGATCCGCTTTGGCGAGGTGGTCGTGAACTTCCGGCGGCACGAGGGGCGGAAGGGGACGACCCCGCTGTCGCTGAGCGACCGGGGGTACCTCATCCTGCAGGTCTTCGCCCAGCACCGGGGAGAGGTGCTCAGTCGCGAACAGCTGCTCCAGGAGGCCTGGGGCTACTCCCGGGAGCTCAACACGCGCACCGTGGACAACCACGTGGTGAAGATCCGCAAGGAGATCGAGGACGACCCCAACAACCCGCGCTACCTCGTGACGGTGCACGGGGTGGGCTACAAGTTGGCGAT